>JACRBK010000182.1 GCA_016234525.1 Chloroflexota bacterium | reverse complement strand
CCCGCGCAGACAGTAACG
Organism: Chloroflexota bacterium; assembly: GCA_016234525.1. Taxonomy (GTDB): domain Bacteria; phylum Chloroflexota; class Anaerolineae; order Aggregatilineales; family Aggregatilineaceae; genus JACRBK01. The sequence goes on along the minus strand of JACRBK010000182.1, from coordinate 8,701 downwards.
ACGGTCATCAGCAACTATGAAGAAGTTGGGCATGGGGCGGCGGTTGGTTTCCCTGCGAATCTACATGAACTGGTTACGATTGATATGGCAGCCATCGGCGAGGGCCAAAACTCGGACGAGTTCAGCGTGGGAATCTGTGTCAAAGACGCGGGCGGCCCCTATCACATTGATTTGACGCGCAAACTGCGCACACTGGCCGATGAGGCTAATATTCCCTATCAGACCGATATTTACCCCTATTATGGATCCGACGGTGAGGCCTATTGGCGAGCGGGCGGCGCGGCGCAGGTCGCGTTGATCGGTCCAGGCGTCAGCACCTCTCACGCCTATGAGCGTACCCACACTGACAGTCTGCTGCATTCCGCCCACCTGATCGCGCGCTATTTGCTGTCGTGAGGAACTGATAACGACTATGACCATACGAGGTGTTTTGTTTGACCTGGGTGGAACACTACTGCACTATAAGGCCGTTGGGTCTACCTGGGAAGAGATGGAAAAAAGTGGGATGCGTAGTGATTACCGCCACCTGCGGCAGGCGGGTTATCAGCTTCCGCCAGAAGCCGAAGCCCTGGACGCTGCCTGGGAATTTTTGTTTCAGTTGTGGAATACGGTAGACCGCCGCGAAGTCAAGACACTGACCGTCCAGTATCAAATCGAGGAATTACTGCGCAGCCGGTGGGGGATCAATGCCCCCTCTGCTCACCTGATCGAAGACCTCTCACTAAGTTATATCAGGACCATCCAGGCGATTGTTTCGCCGCTGGATGGGGCAACTTCTATGCTGCAAATATTACGCAGCCAGGGGTTAAAGATTGGGCTGATCTCCAATACCCTGTGGCCGGAACAATATCACCGCCAGGACTTGGAACGACACGGCCTGATTACCTACCTGGATCATCTGATCTTTTCGGCAGATGCCGCCGCCTGGAAACCGCATCAGCAGGTTTTTGAAATGGGCCTCTCTGCCCTGGGCTTGCGCCCTGAAGAAGCCGTCTTTGTAGGCGACAGCCTGTATTTTGATGTGTGGGGTGCGCAGCAGGTCGGGCTGCGAGGAGTCTGGATCGAACAGGATCAGCGCTGGCTGCCCGACGGAATCGAAGTCACGCCAGATGCAGAAATCCGCCGTTTGCCCGATCTGCCAGGCATTATCCAGACATGGCAGGCAGAACTAACGCGATGACCCAACCGCCAGGCTCACCTAAACTGCCGGATATTCCCGGCCTGCCGGCCCAGAAACCGGGACGATCCTCCTTCCGCTTCCGTCCCTGGATGGTGGCTATGGGGGTGCTGCTGCTCATCGCCGCCGCCGGATTCCTGTATTACCAGTTCGCGCCGCTTGATGCGCCGATTCCGGCAGAGGCTGGAAAAGCCTATGTCGAATTGGAGCAGGGAACGACCGAGCAGGGTTTTCCCCGCTTAGGGCGAGCCGATGCGCCGGTCGTGGTGGAAGAATTTTCGAGTTATGCCTGCCCGCACTGCCGTGATTTCCATCACGAAATTTTCCCCACCCTGTTAGATGAAATCGCCGCCGGACAGGTGCAGTTTGTGGTTATCCCAATCGCGCATATCGGGATGGGTGCAAAAACCGCCGCTCAGGGGGCGTTATGCGCCGGCGAACAGGGTCGCTATTGGACTATGCACGATGTGTTATACGATTGGCAAAAACGTTTTGTCGCCATGACGTTCAACAAACGACGCATTGTCAAAGGGGCAGAAAACCTGGGGCTGGACCGCGATCAGTTTGATCAATGTATGGACAGCAGCACGCCGGACAAAGTGATCAAAACGGCGCGCCAGGAATTTGACCAGCGCCGAGTGTCAGGAACACCAACTTTTTTTATCAACGGGCAGCGCGTGCAAGATTACCAGGAATTTGATACTCTGGGCACCTTAGCCGATCAACTCAGGACAACCAGTCCATGACCGATATTATTGTGGATGCACACCAGGATATCGCCTGGAACTTCTTCAACAACGGGCGCGATTTCCGGCAGAGCGCCTGGGCGCAGCGCCGCACGGAAACCGATCCTGTCTTTTTGCAGCATTACGGTTACCGGATGGTAGGGCTGCCCGAAGCGCTAATCGGGCGGGTGGCGCTGACCTGCGGAACGATTTTTGTATCACCCCGCTCGCTGGTGATGTACTCGGACGAAAAAATTTATTATGAAACCCCGCAAGAGGCTTACCGGCTGGGCGTTCAGCAGCTTGATTATTATCACCGCCTGAGCGACGAGGAGCCGCGTATCCGGCTGATCCGATCTCAGACCGACCTCGATGAGGTGCTGGCAAGCTGGGACAACAAAGCCAACCCCAAAAACCGCCTGTTTGGGCTGGTGATCTTGATGGAAGGGGCCGACCCTATCCTCGAACCGGCCCAGGTCGAAGAATGGTATGAACGCGGCCTGCGCGTGATCGGCCCAGCCTGGAGCTCAACCCGCTACAGCGGCGGAACCAAAGCTCTTGGCCCGCTGACCTATTTGGGGCGCGAATTGTTAGAAAACATGGCCGGGTTCGGCATGATCCTCGATCTTGCCCATATGGCTCCCCAGGCGTGTTATGAAGCGCTCGGACTTTACGAGGGGCCGCTTTTTTCAAGCCATGCGAACCCGCTCAAATTCTGCCCCGATCGCCCGGATCGCAACCTGTCGGACGAGATGATCCGGCTGATCGCAGAACGAGACGGCGTGATGGGGGTTATGCCCTTTAACATGTTTTTAGTTCCCGGTTGGCAGATGGGAGATCGCAAAGACGCCGCGACGATGGATACTTTTATCGCCGTGATTGATCATATCTGCCAGGTGACCGGCAGCGCGCGTCATGTCGGGATCGGCAGCGATCTTGATGGCGGATTCGGGGCTGAGTCTGCGCCAGTAGGGTTTGATTCGGTAGCGAACCTGTGGGACATCGGCCCGGCACTGGCAGCGCGTGGCTATGCAGCAGCGGATATTTCGGCTATCCTGAGTGGAAACTTTTTGCGCATTTTACGGGCCGGACTGCCCACTAAATAACACCGCTTATGGAAAAATACGGCCAGATCAGTATCACTATCGGCACATTGGGCATTGTGATCGCATTGATGGGGGTGTTTCCAGGGATCGTCGGTCTGGAAGCCACCGAAGGAATCGGCGTGCTGCAAGTGCTGGTGATGTTGGCAGGATTCAGCATCTTGTTCAGCAGCGCCTATGTATTTGTCAAACAGACCTTTTACCCCGGTCTGCCCACTACCCTATCCCAAGACATCGGGCTGCGCCTGACGCTGACCGGCCTGTTGATCGCGGCGGCAGCGGGATTAGCCGATGTATTAGGTTTTGGCAGCCACCCCTCCACAGCTGCCAGCCGCCCCCTTTTAGGTCGGCTGCAAGTGATGGGGTTTATCGGCAGCCTGCTGTTGGCCTCTGCCGGGGTGATGATCTTTGCGCTGTTCGGGCCGCATCCTTCTAAAGAAGAATCACCAAAGGGTGAAACCATTCCACCAAACGGTGAGAACGGTTAGCCCTGATTCTTATCGCCCCCGGCGCGCCGGATGGATCAGCACGTAATATGCCGTTGTGCCGAACAGGGCAATATCCATTACCATCCAGATCAGCGCCCACATGCCCGCTGTGCCGCCGACTTCACGCGCCATCGAACTGGCGTCATTATGCGGCATCATCGACGCAGGCAGTGAGACGATCTTAAACAGTGTCCATGAGTCGGTGATCGCCTGGAGGCCCACCAGAAAAGCCAGGAAAGTGAGCACCATTATAACAGCATCACGTTGGACACGCAGACCGATCCATACCAGCAGCAGCGCGCTGATCAGGCCTACTGCAATAGTCAGGAGATTCCCCTCACCAGCAAACTGCACTAGCAGCAAGCCCGCGAGGCCTGTGAGGCCGATCCCCGCATAGCGCCCCTCATCGGTTTCGCGGGTGAGCAGCAAAAAGATTCCTGACACCGCTGCCACCCCAGCCAACGCGGTTTCTACCAGACTAAGTTTTGCCAGGCTGATCCCTGAATAAGCCAAGGTGAGAATGCCGATAAAGATGCCGACGCCAATCGCCACCCGCCCAGGCTGCGTGGTGCGGTGTGTCAGAAAAAGCAGCCCGGCCCCGAACACCGCTGTGCCTACATATCCAGCCTGGATGATCACCCAGCGCCAGCCGCCGCTGGTATAGGCTAAACCCGCTCCCCGGTCCGTAACCTGAAATTCGAGGAACGAACCGCCGGTGAGTACCGCCGCCGTCCCATGCCCTAATTCATGGATCAGGGTGACGAACCAACGAAAAGGCAGGGTAAACCAAAATAACCCTTGCATTTGCCACAGAACCAATGCGATCATGAAGGCGATGAAAGCCAACAACAGGTCTCGTTGTGAACTTCGACTGGTAGACACGGCCTTTACTCCTTCTTACGGACAAAGACGATTGAAAGGACACGGAATGACAACCCTAAAATCTTCCGAAAATATCCGGTTTGGCACAGTAGGCAGCCCGCAGACAACTCCTCAATCCGGCACGCCCGCCGCTATCCACCATACCCGGCTGCTTGGCCTGGATCATCTCGAAATTGCGTGGGTGCAAAGTGTGCGCGTGTCGGACCAGACCTGCGCCGAGATCAAAGCCACTGCCGAGCAGCACCAGATCACGCTGAGTATTCATGCTCCGTATTATATCAACCTCAACAGCCTGACTGCCGAACTGATGCAAAAGAGCGATGAACGGCTGCTGATGGCGGCGCGCAAAGGTTTTTTGGCTGGTGCGCGCGATATTATCTTCCATCCAGGGTCATATCATAATCAACCCCCTGATCAAGTGTACGAACGAGCAAAACAGAAGTTGCTTGAGATCAGGGAGATTCTAGACCATGAAGGGGTTGATGTAAGGCTGCGCCCAGAAACGATGGGCAAATCGGCTATGTTCGGCAGCCTGGATGAGATTTTGCAGCTCAGCCGCGATATTCCTGGCGTGCTGCCCTGCATTGACTTCGCCCATATGCACGCCCGCACCGGCGTATTGAACAGTTATGAGGAATTTTCTCAGATGTTGGCCGCCGTTGAGACGGCTCTAGGGCGCGCCGGGCTGGAATCATTACACGCGCATCTGTCAGGCATCGCGTATGGACCCAAAGGCGAAAAACACCATTTGCCGCTCAATGAAGCCGATCTGCGCTACCGCGAACTGCTGCAAGCGATAGTAGATTATCAGGTACGCGGCAGCATCGCCGTCGAAGCGCCAGAGCCGTTTCACGTCGCTGACGCCCTGACTCTGCAAGCAACTTACCGCCGCCTGCAAGAAAACCCGGACCAGGATGAGAAGTTGATTAGAAACGGCGAGGAATCGTAGGTCAGGCGTTTGGTCACTAACGAGGAGAGGGGTATCATTGGTCCCGATCTGTGGCCCCTTTCCAGCGGCCCAAGAGATAATCAGCAAGGAGTGCTTTTGCAATGAAAGATAATTATAGTAATCTGCGCCGCCGGACACGGGATTCAAGCTGGCAATGGCTGCTCATGGGACTCATTTTAGGCGTCGGGTTTGCAGCCGTGATCTGTGTAGGTGGGTATGCGCTGGGGGGGATTACCTTCCCTATGCTAGAGGACAATACTTCAACACCCAATGTTCAGATCGCGCCCAACGAAACGGAAATTGCGCTGCAAGCTACCAGCATTCAGCAAACATTAGCCGCACAGTTGCCACCAGCGACCACCACTGACACTCCCACTGAAGGCGCAGCCGTCACGAATACAACACCTATGCCCACCACCTCCGAACAGGCAGGAATAGGCCCCACCGCCACGCCCACGATGCTGCCGGGCACCAATTTGACACCTGCTCCTACCAGCCCTCAGGCTGTTGTCCCACTGCCCACCGCTGCTGTTGACGGTGCGGCGGCGGTAAGCCCTGCCCCAACAGTGCAAACTGCCGCGCTTGTGCAGGAAACGCCTATCGTTGGCACACCTCCTGTAGGGCAGGCGACACAAGCGATTGGATTGCCAGGGGCGGCCATTATTCCGCCTGAACTGGATACCATCAAGACGAACATGGTCACGGTGGATGGCGGCACTTTTACGATGGGCACGACCACCGAAGAAGCTATCTTGGCGATGGAAGAGTGCGCGATCTATGGTAAGACATGCGAGGATCAGGGGATGGTTTCAGACTCCTACCCACCGCACCAGACGACAGTAGATCGTTTCCAGATCGAGGTTTATGAAGTCAGCCTATCCCAATTCGTCACGTTCTTGAACTGGATGGGGCCGAACAGCCACAAAACACGCTGCCAGGGTAATCCTTGTGCCTTGACCAGCCAGGAAGACCAATACAGCAACATCGTATTTGATGGAAACACCTATTCCGTTCGAACTGCCGATTTCTACAGCAGCCATCCAGCGACGAATGTGACGTGGTGGGGTGCGGTGGAATATTGCGACACGCTCAACCGCCGCCTGCCGACTGAAGCAGAATGGGAACGCGCCGCGCGGGGTCGCGAAAATTACATCTATCCCTGGGGAATTTCGTTTGATCCGACCCGCGCGATGTCATCCATTGACGTGAATAAAGGTACCGTTGCGGTCGATCAGTATTTGAACGGCGCAAGCCCCTACGGGGTTTATAATATGTCCGGCAACGTGGAAGAATGGGTGTCGGATTGGTATCAGTCCGATTATTACACCCGCCAGGTCAACAACCCAGAGCCGAACCCTAAAGGCCCTGCCGCCGGAACCGAGAAAGTATTGCGCGGCGGCAGTTGGGATACTATCCCACTTTTCTTACGCGCCGTCCATCGAAGAAGCACTGATCCCGGCTCAGCTACCGCCGCTATCGGTTTCAGGTGCGCGGCTGAAGCATCGGCAGCCACGACAACGGCTCCGGTGAATACCACGACGACCACGGGCGATACCCAAAACGTACAGGGCAGCGCGCCGACTCTGCCGCCAGTGCCGACCGTGAGCATCCCGCCCACCCCCGCAGGAACATTATCGCCGGAATAATCGTTCTTGGGCTGTACATTTTGACGGGCCCCACAAGATCGTGGGGCCTGCTTCTTTTTTGGACCGAATGCGTTATAATTCCCCCCTGTGAATTTCAGACCATGAGTTTGATGCGAGAAAATTATGAAAGTGGCAATCGGTTCAGATCATGCCGGGTATATGCTCAAAGATCACCTGGCAAACTATCTGCGCAGCAAAGGATATGAAGTGACCGATGTGGGAACGGATGATCCCAAACGCTCGGTGGATTATCCCGACTTCGCGCAGGCCGTGTCTCAGCGTGTGCTAGATGGCTCAGTTGAGCGTGGTATCATCGTGTGTGGCAGCGGCGTTGGGGCCTGTATCGCGGCCAACAAGATCTCCGGCATTTATGCTGCCCTCTGCCACGATATCTACTCTGCGCACCAGGGTGTTGAACACGACAATATGAACGTGATATGTCTTGGCAGCCGGGTCGTAGGTGCCGCGCTGGCCGAAGAACTGGCCGAAGCGTTTTTGAGTGCCCGTTTTGAGGCCGATCAGGAACGTCATGTCCGGCGGCACAACAAAGTTCGGGCGATTGAACAATCATCCACCGCATCTAAAGCATAAGACTATGCTTTTTTAAATCATCAGGAGGCTTTTTTGTATGACCGCTAACCCGCTGCTCGAAGTACAATCATGCGGCCAAAGCATTTGGATGGATTACATCAAACGCAGTTTGATAATCACCGGCAAGCTGGAACGACTGGTGCAAGAAGGTGTCGTGGGCATGACGTCTAACCCGACGATCTTCGCCAAATCCATTGCCGATACTGAAGAATATGATGGCCTGATTTCGAATCTGTTGGACCTGGAAGTTGATCGGATTTACGAAGCCCTGGCGATCAGCGATATTCAGGCGGCGGCTGATGTGCTGCGCCCGGTGTACGAAAAAACCAGCAGCATAGATGGGTATGTCAGCCTGGAAGTGTCGCCGCTGTTGGCTTATGACACGGAAGCAACCATCAGCGAAGCCAAACGCCTGTTTGCGGCGGTGGATCGCCCGAACGTGATGATCAAAATTCCCGGCACGCCGCAAGGTCTCCCCGCCATTGAAGAAGCGATTGCCGCCGGAATCAATATAAATGTCACCCTGTTGTTTTCGGTGTCAAACTATATTGAAGTGGCCCACCGTTATATTCGGGGCCTGGAACGCCGGCTAGACGCCGGGCAGCCGATTGATCATATCGCTTCGGTCGCCAGCTTCTTCATCAGCCGTATCGATACGGTGGTCGATAACATTCTCGAAAATAATATTCGTGCCGGGCGGCTGCGCGGCGGATTTGAGAATATCGAAAACAACCGGCAGTTGTTGGGCAAAGCAGCGATTGCCAGCGCAAAGCTGGCGTATTCCCACTTCCAAGAAATCTTTGAGGGCGAACGTTTTGCACGTCTGCGCGAAGTCGGAGCACAGGTCCAGCGACCTCTGTGGGCCAGCACCAGCACTAAGAATCCCAACTATGTGGATACCTATTATGTAAATACGCTGATCGGCCCGCATACCGTGAACACGCTGCCACCGCAAACAGTTGATGCGTTTAAGGATCACGGCATCGTTGCTCAAACACTCGCTGAGGGTTTGGACGAAGCGCGCGATGTCATGGCGAAGCTGGCTGAAGTTGGTGTGCGCATGGACAAGGTGGTACAGCAGCTTCAAGGCGACGGGGTAGAAGCCTTCGCCAGCGATTACCGCCGGTTGTTAGAGGCCGT
>JACRBK010000191.1 GCA_016234525.1 Chloroflexota bacterium | reverse complement strand
CGCAGTTTGGGCGTGCTGCCGCGCAGCAGCGTATTGACGCGGAACAACCGCCCCGCGAACCAGATCGCGCCGATCACCGACACGACCAGCACCACGATACTCAGGATGATCTGCGTGGTGGGCACATCCGCCACCGACAGGCGCATGATCATCGACAGCGACGCCGTGAGCGGGAAGATCGAGCAGACCACCGCCAACGTGCTGTTGGGTTCCTCCGCGAAGATCGTCAGAAAGAAGAACGGGATCGCGGCGGGCAGCGTGACCACGACAACCAGGTTTTGGCTTTCGCGCATGGTCGAACTCAAGGCCCCAATCGCCGCCATCAAACTGCCGAACAACAGGAAACCCAGCCCGAAGTAGACCGCACCCAATACGATGGTGGTCGTCTTGACTTCAACATCCCCCAGCGCACCGGACACATCGCCCGCCTGGGTGATGATAAAGACGAATGTACCGATCATCATGCCCACCTGGAGCAGCGCGATCAAGCCCATCGCCAAAATTTTGCCCAGCAGCAGCGGCGTTGGCTGGACCGATGATAGCACGATTTCGATGATGCGCGATTCTTTTTCTTGCACGACGCTCTGCATCAGATAACCGCCGCCCCAGAAGATGCCGAGCATCATCGTCAGGCCGAAACCATACACCAGGATAAAGTTCTGACCTTCGTTTTCCTGCTGCGCCGCGCCGCTGTCGGTGATCTTGTGTTCCGCCACGAAGGCCGGTTCACGCAGGCGCAGGTACAGCGCCTCGTAGTCTTGCGGCTCGACAGTATACAGCAGGCTGCGCAGGATGAAGTCTTCGACCACCGATTGGCTTTCCGCCCCTTCGATGTTGAATGCTTCCATATACGCATCGACATGGCCCGTCTCGGCATAGTCGGGCCGGATGACATACAATACGCTGATCGTGCCGTCATCCAGGGCTTTTTCGCCCTCGGCGCGGCTCGCGTAGGGATAGATCATCTTGTTCAGGCAGTAGGGCGAGCTGATACGTTTGATCAACGCACTCTGCATCGCAGCAGCGCCGCCCTGTCCAACCTCGGCGGCCTCGTCATCGCTGACGGAGCAGTTCAGTTCCGGGTAGCTGTCCGGCGCAGGGAACAACCCCTCTGCCGTCTCGTCCACGTAACCTACCGGATCGTTGTCGCTGCTCTGCACGGATTCCTGAGTGGCGCTCACCGCGTCGACCGGCTTATCATCTTTCGATTGGGTTTGGTCCTCATAAAGCTGGTAGCCGTAAAACGCGAGCAGTGCGATCAGCGGCAGCCCGAACGTCACAAAGAGATAGGCTTTGCTGCGGAACTGCTGCCGCAGTTCGTACCGAAAGACCTGAATCCAGCGATATTGCTCAAACAGACCTCGCGTGCTGGTCTTGATCTTGGTCTTGTTGGCCTTGATCTTGGCCTTGCGAGTCTTTTTCTTAGAAACATCGTCGCTGGTGGTGGTCAGCACGGTCTTACCTTCGCGCAGGGCCTGAATCAAGGCGCGCGGCGTGAGCGGCTTGCCATACATCAACATCCCCAGCCGGAACACCTTGGCCGCCAACCACATGATGCCGATCACACTCACGACCTGGATCGCCACGCTGGTGACGATCTGCCAGGTGGGGATCGTCGTCAGCCCCAGCCGCAGGATCAGCGCCGTAGCGGCGGTCAGCGGGAAGAAGGTCAGGATGACCGGAACGATCCCGTCGGGGTTGGAGAAAAACAGCCCCAGCAGCATCAGCGGCAGCACCGAGAGCAGCGAGAAGATGCCCGCAAACTGGCGGCTTTCGGTTTCGGCGGTTACTGACGCGCCGATACCGAGCATCATCGCAGAGTACAGCACGAAGTTGATCAGGAACAGCGCCACGATCAAGAGAATGTCGGCGAGCTGAAACTCTGCCCCGCTCAAAAATTCGCGCGCATTGGCGTTCTGTGAGCCGATAGCGAGTCCTGCCGCTAGCCATACACCAACCTGTGTCAATGACAGCGCGCCCAGCCCCAACAGTTTGCCCCACAGCAGTTCTATCGGGCGCAGGCTGGTGGCGAGAATCTCCATCAGGCGATTTTCTTTTTCTTCGACCACGCCGCTCATCAAAAACTGGGCGGTGGTGTTGGTCGCCATGAAATAGAGCATGACGAAGATGAACGGCAGCATCAACCGCCCGGCAATCGCCGCATCGGTCAATTCTTTGTTGTTGTCCAGGTCGCGCAGCGTAAACTCTTGCGACTCCAGCCGTTTGGTAGAAACCGTCAGCGTATCGGGCGCCAGTGACGCGATCTGCCCGCGCATGAAGTCAGAGATTTCTTCCTTGAGGACTTCCGGCGTGTTTTTGCGCGCGTACAGGTTGATCTGCCCGCTCAGCGTATAGTATTCCGGGATAACAAAATAGGCGTCTAGCGTGCCGTCGAGAAGCTGCTGTTTACCGGACTCCTCTTGCGCGTCCGGCGTTTCTCCGGCACTGATCAGCACATAGTCATCAGGATTCGGCCCCTCGGCAGTGGTGATCCCGGCCCGATCCACATAGCCGATGTGCTCCCATTTGTCGAGATTCTGCTCGCGGTCAATGACGAACTGGAAGATGAAAAACATCGCCCCCAGCGAGAGCGCCGGAACCCCGAACGCCGTAAACAGGAAACTGGGTCGTTTAAAGTTGAACAGGTACTCGCGCCGCAGCACGAGCCACACTTTTTGCCATATCATAGTGCTTATCTCCCCTGGTGATTGGCGCCGCCGTTAGCCCGGCTGCCGCCCGCCACCTGGATAAAGATTTCGGTCAGGCTTGGTACGGCCAATTCGAAGCGGCGCACATGATAGGCGGTATTGGCCGCCATACGCGCCATGATGTCATCTGGGGTGACGCCGTCGGCCAGGTGTAACATCATGCCGCGCCCGTTTTCGTTCGGCTCTACCATCCGGACGCCTTCCAGCGCGTGCCAGTCGCCATTACCCTCGACGATCACGGCGTTTTTAGCATACCGCTGGCGGACTTCTTCTACGCCGCCGTACAACACGCGCATCCCGCGATCGATCATCACCAGCCGCCCGGCCATTTCTTCGATCTGCTGCATCACGTGGGTGGACATAATGATCGTCACGCCCTCGCTGTTCATCTGGTACAGCATATCTTTGATCAACTGCGTGTTGACCGGGTCCAGGCCCGAAAACGGCTCGTCAATGATGATCAGGTCCGGCTTGTGGAGAATCGTGCCAATAATCTGGACCTTCTGCTGCATCCCTTTACTTAGTTCGCTGACCTTATGTTTCTGGTTTTCGCCCAGGTCGAACTGATCCAGCAGGCTCACTGCGCGGTTGGTCGCATCGGAGCGCGTCATCCCCTTGAGTTGGCCGAGATAGGTGAGGACCTGGATCACCGGCACATTGCGGTATAGGCCGCGCTCTTCCGGCAGATAGCCGATACGGTCTTTGGTCTTTTCGCTGATCGATCCCCCCAGGATTTCAATCGAGCCGGTATCGGGTTTGAGAATGTCTAGAATCATGCGGATGGTGGTGGTTTTGCCCGCCCCGTTCGGCCCTAGCATGGCGAACAATTCGCCGCAGCGGACCTCAAAGGACAGGTCATTCACGGCAGTGAAATCACCATACCGTTTGGTCACGCCCTGAACCGCGATAGCGAGATCGGATGAAGCTGTGCTCATAGCTGTAACTCCTTTTATTGGGAGCGTTTTAAAACCCACGTTTTGCTCCCAGTACTTAATACGCACATGG
>JACRBK010000190.1 GCA_016234525.1 Chloroflexota bacterium | reverse complement strand
GGAGTTCTGCGCGCTCGCGTTCGGCCACCGCCACACCGATCAGGTAGGTCAGCATGGGCATGGGCAGGAAGTAAAAACGGCTGAGCCGGATAAAGGCGACGATACGGCGCATTTTGATCTCCGATACGGGAAAGGAATTGACTATACTCTAACAGCTCAATCGGAGATTGTCATATCCATCAGAATGTATGCGTAAGCAAGAGAATAAAAACGCCCACCCCCTGATCGCGGTTCAGGGGGTGGGCAGCAGGTAAGGCAGCCGGGAAATCAGGTAGAGTCTAGTAGGTTTGCCCGCCAAAACCGCCGCGCAGCGGACCAGCGCCGCCGCGCATTCCCTGGCGGATACTCCGGAGCGGGTTATTAAAACGTTCGGTCAGATTGTCGTGCAGGTTGGCGAGCGCTTCATCGGCGCGTTCCTGCATGATCTTACCATCGGCTACCGCCTGGTTGATGTCTTCGGTAATACGAGCTTCGGCTTCAGCGATCACGGCGTTCGCATCCAGGCCATAACTCGCGGCAATTTCGGCCAGCGTAGGGGGTGTCAGGGCATCACGTACCAACTCAGCGGCATCAACCCCGGCCATTTCCGCCAGCACACCGATCAGCGAGTCGTCCACCCGACCCTCGACGCGATCCCGAAGGGGAGTACGCAGCGCGGTATTCATGGCGCGATCCAGAGCATCATCCAGGCGGGCGGTCAGGGCGTCGGCGCGTTCCTGCGTGATCTTACCATCGGTCACGGCCTGAGCGATTTCCGCCGTCAGTTCAGCTTTGACCGCGTCTACTATCGGCTGCGGATCAACTCCGTTAGCTTCAAGCGCTTCTGCCAGGGTCAGGTCTTCATCGCGCATCTGGGCGATCAGGGCATCTGATTCCAGCCCGGCGGCGGTGACAGCATCCATGATGCTGCCCAGTAACCGCCGCTCCGGGCCGCCCAGCGGTCCACGCGGGCGGGTATCATCCGGCCCCTGGGCGGAGGCCATGCCCACCACGCCGAAAGCCATCACAGCGGCGATGAGGGTGATTGTGAGTTTTTTCAGCCATTTGGTCATTTGTTTTCCCCTTTGATTATTCGTTCAATACTGCGTATGATAAGAACGAGTGATGTCATTTTCGCTCGACTTGTTCTCATTATCGCGTGGATTTGTAACCAATGTGTGATCCCATTTCGGTCTATCCGTAAATTATTGGTAAAATCCACACGGCTTTCAGCAGCGAGACTCAAGGGATACGAATGCCACATATCTTCATCAGCTATGATCACGCGAATATTGATATCACAAGACGAGTATGCACTGATTTGAGTGCTGCTGGGCTTGATATCTGGATGGATGACAAATTGACTCCCGGCACGCCTTCATGGGAGATAAAAATTGAAACAGCAATAGAGACTGCCGCAGCGGTCGTAGTCATTCTCTCACCGGAAGCCAAAAAATCAGAATGGGTCAGACAAGAATTAAGATACGCTAACGATAATGAGAAACTCATCTTTCCTGTACTTGCTGGAGGCGATAAACGCAGCGCTATACCAATCAGTTTGAATCAAGTTCAGTGGGTAGATATAAGATCAAATTATTCATCAATTACCAATGATCTCCTTCCGGCTATTCTTGCTCATTTACAGCTAAAACCGATTGTGAAGGAAAAAGCAGTAACCTCATCAGAATCTTCTTTTGTCAATTTTTCTATAGCCATTTATCCTAACCCTCCTAAAAGAGGAGAGACTACTTCATACACTATTAAATTAAACAACATTAGTAAGTATGTAATTAGAAACTTAGATATAGAATACAAAATTACTCCTCTAGAGCCTCGGGCAGCTGAGCCAAGACTTTCAAAAGGTAACATAAGCCCTAACCAAACTAAATTAGATCCCGGCGCTTCTACAGCTGGCATCCTCGTTTTTGCAGAAAATTACGGAGAACCCTATCTATTTAGCGTCGCTGTTAGTGGTGACATTAAAGCAAAAGAGGGTCCGGACAGTTTTACTATTCTACGATCTATAGAAATTCATCCTCAACTCTAAAAGGTATTGATCTTGACAGACCTCTCGATTGTGATCGTGAGTTGGAATGTACGCGATCTGCTGGCGGATTGTCTGGAGAGTATCGCGGCAATTTCGGGACCCCTGGCCCTGGACGTGATCGTGGTGGATTCAGCCAGCAGTGACGGCAGCGCGGACCTGGTGCGCGAGCGATTCCCCTGGGTGAAACTGTTTGCGGAAACTGAGAATATCGGCTTTACACGCGGCAACAACCGGGCGCTTGAAGTCGCGCAGGGCCGCCATGTGCTGCTGCTCAATCCTGATACGGTGGTGCATGGGGATGCGCTGAAGGTATTGGTGAGTTATCTGGACGCGCACGCGGAAGTAGGCATCGTGGGGCCGCAGGTCTTAAACGCTGACGGCAGCACGCAGTCCACCCGGCGGCGCTTCCCCACCAAAATCACCGCGATCTTTGAAAGCACCTGGCTCCAGGGAATCGCGCCGCGCCGGGTATTGGATCGTTTTTATGTGACCGATCAGCCGGATGATGGTACGTTCGAGGTCGATTGGGTGCAGGGCTGCGCATTGGCCGCGCGCCGGGCCGTCTATGAACAGATCGGCGGGCTGGATGTCGGTTATGTGATGTTCTCGGAAGAACTCGACTGGTGCAAACGCGCCAAAAGCGCCGGGTGGCGCGTGGTCTACGTCGGCAGCGCGCGGATCACCCATTACGGCGGAAAAAGCACCGATCAGGTCCAGGCCAACAAACACATTTACTTCCAGCAGAGCAAAATTCGCTATTTCCGCAAATTTCACGGGCGTGGATTCGCCCTTGCGCTTTGGCTCTTTTTGTTGTTTAGTTACAGTTCCCAGATCATGATAGAAGCCCTCAAAGCGCTGCTGGGGTCCAAACGCGACCTGCGCCAGGCCCGGATGCGCACCTATGCCCAGGTGATCCGTGCGCTGGCCGGAGCCTATAGAAACGGTTAGTTAGCCCTATGAGAATCGGACAAATTACCGGCGAGTATCCCCCGATGCAGGGCGGAGTAGGCGCCTTTACGCAAGAACTGTCGCACGCGCTAATCGCGATGGGGCATGAGTGTTTTGTGTTCACCGATCACCGCGCCAACGGCCAACAGCACCACAAAGACGATCCGATTAAGGTGACGGCGGACGCGCATACCTGGGGCTGGGGCGCGCTCAGCCGGGTGCGGCGCTGGGCACAGGCGCAAAAACTCGATGTCGTGAATATCCAATATCAAGCCGCCGCCTATAATATGGCCGCGTTTGTGCATATTTTGCCCATGCGCCTGGATAACGTGCGCGTGGTCACGACCTTTCACGATCTGTTGGTTCCTTACCTGTTTCCCAAAGCGGGGCCGCTGCGGTATCAGGCCGTACTCACCCTGGCGCGCAGCAGCGACGGCGTGATAGTGACCAATCGCGGCGATTATGACCGCCTGACCAACGAAAAATCGATTCCCAGCCTGCGCCATATCCCGATTGGATCGAATATCAAACCCGAACTGGCGCCGGATTATAACCGCACCGTGTGGCGCACAGCGTTAGGCTTTCAACCCGATGAAATTGT
>JACRBK010000189.1 GCA_016234525.1 Chloroflexota bacterium | reverse complement strand
ACGCAGCCGGCGGGGAAAAGCTATCACGGCCAGACCGATGCTTATGATGTATAAGACCATCAGCGGGGCCATGACCAGCAGCATGTTAAAAGGATCGACAGTAGGCGTAATCAGCGCCGCAATGATCGTCATCAGCACCACCGCCACACGCCAGTGGTGGATCAATGGCCTGGGGCCGAGCAGCCCCAAACGCGCCAGCACAAATACAACCACTGGCATTTCAAAGGCTACGCCGATCCAGAATAACAACGAGGTTAAAAATGCAATGTAACGTTCTGCCGTCCACCCTGGCTCAAAAACATCTTTCTCAAAATCGCTCAAAAAATCAAGCGCTGTCGGGACCATCACAAACCAGGCAAACGCCACCCCGACCAAAAACAGGCCAGAGGTGCTGGGCAGCGCCAGATAAATCCAGCGTTTTTCTTTGCGGGTCAGGCCAGGGGCAATGAACATGAACAACTGCAAGGTGACGTAGGGCATGGCGAAGATCGCCCCGGCCAGCAGCGCTACTCGGAAATAGATCACCACATTTTCGGTAGGGCCAAGCACCTGAAGCTGATCGCCGTAGGGTTTGATCAGATATTTCAACAGCCGGTCGGTAAATGCTGCCGCCCCCATCACCCCTACCATCAACACCATGATCGAACGCATCAAACGCACCCGCAGCTCATTAAAGTGGTCGAGCAGCGAGAGTTTAGTCTCGTCGGCATCGCCGCTGATCGCATTCCAAGCACCATACGTTTTATCAGAGGTCAGGGTTGGTCGGGGCGCGGGTTGTTTGGACATCATTGACTCAATCGGATTCAGGACTGGATAGGCGGCGCATCAAACGTGTCTCGCAGCGTGGTTTCACGGGAGGAGAGTGTTCCCAAAACGCCATTTACAAAACGCGGGGTGCTTTCTGTGCCGAAGGTTTTGGCCAGTTCAATCGCCTCGTTGATCGCCACTTTGACCGGGATCGCTTCTTCGCGCCCTAGCTCATAGATCGCAATACGCAGGATGTTTCGATCCACAATCGCGATCTGATCCAGCGGCCATTCAGGCGCATAGCGGTGAATCAACACGTCCAACCGGGCACGATATTTTAAGACACCCTGCACCAGACGCATAGTCAGAATGCGGGTGTCTTCGCGCACCGAATCACTTTCCAGGCGCTGCGTCAACACTTCGCCTACACGATGATCGGTACAATCTATTTCATAGAGGGCTTGCAAAGCCAGGATACGAGCCTGGCGGCGATAGTCAGTGGTGGTCATCGGCTCGATCCATCTTTTGTCATTTATGGCTGCTCAACCAGAGAGGGAGTCGCAAATTCGACATCTTCAATATGAACATTCACTGATTCGACCTTCATGCCCAACAAGTCGCGGATAGAGCGAGCTACCGACTTTTGAACCTGGATGCTCATATCGCGCAGGTTGGTAGCGGCGGCGGCCACCACATAAAGATGTGCCGTCACGATTCCTTCTTCAATGGCGATTTGTACGCCATTCGCCGATGGTACACGGCGCAGCAGCCGATCCACTCCCCCTGGCGTGCTTCCCATGCGCACCACGCCAGCAACTTCCAATGTCGCCAACCGCGCAATCGTCAGCAGCACACCCGGAGCAATTGTCACTGTATCATTAGGGTGTCGAGGCGTCACCATATTATTTACCCTCAGCCCGTTAAGAATAAACCACGCCAGAGCGCATAGAACACCCCTGCGCTGGCGTGGTTCATTATATCACATTCTGTCCTATAAAGGGGACGGTTATTAACTCATCACCAGCCCGCCATCGATTGAAAGTACCTGCCCGGTGATATAACTTGCCTGGTCCGATACCAGGAATCCCACGGCATAGGCGACATCTTCTACCGCCCCAGAACGCCCCATCGGGATAAATTTGGTTAGTTCGTCAAGAATCTCCTGGGGCATTTTTTCAGTGAGGGCTGTCTTGATGAATCCAGGAGCTACCGCGTTGACGGTAATCCCACGCGATGCGACTTCACGCGCTAACGCTTTGGTCATGCCGATCATCCCGGCTTTGCTGGCGCTGTAGTTCGTCTGACCCATCTGCCCCATCAAACCGCTGGCACTCGCAATATTCACAATCCGCCCATACTTCTTACGCATCATCGGGCGGGTAACGGCCCTGGAACATAACCAGGCGCTCTTGAGATTCACGCGCTGGATCAAGTCCCATTCATCTTCGGACATACGCACGATCAGGTTGTCGCGGGTGGTCCCGGCATTGTTGACCAAAATATCGATCTGCCCAAAAGTATCAAGAACCGTTTTTATCATGTTTTCGACCTGCTCGGCATTACTGACATCCGCCGTAAAGGCGAGGCCGTCGCTGCCCAGGGCGCGAATTTCAGCCAGCGCATCCTCGGCGCAGCAGCCGGAGATGTCGTTGGTAATGATCTTTGCGCCGCGTTTCGCCAGTTCGAGCGCGATACATTTGCCAATACCTTGCCCACTGCCAGTCACTAAGGCGATACGTCCACTTAGATCGGACATAAAAATCACTCCTTTAAAACCTGCTGCAACCAGCGCCAGGGGACTCAGGCTGGCTGCTCTTGTCTCGCCGTTACCGTGAAAGTCAATAATAACCACGCCAGGGTAGGTGTCAAGTTCTGTCGCTGTCAGATCTCCAGCGCTAACACCCGTTCAACGGTGATTTCGTGCAGCCCAGCGCAAATCAGATGGGCTTTTCCGACCCGTTCAGCAGGGCCGATTCCGACGCATTTCATCCCGGCCAGCAGCGCCCCATCTATCCCAGCTTCGGCATCTTCAAATACTACGCACTCTGTCACCGTGAGTTTCAATCCCCCCGCGACCCATACGAAGAGGTCAACGGCGGGCTTGGTATTGATTACAGCATAACCGTCGCCCAGAATATCAAAAAGCGCGCTGATTTGCAGACCATCCAGTACCGTCTGTGCATTGCGGCTGGCCGAAGCCAACCCTACTTTGATGCCAGCAGCCCGCGCTGCTTCCAAAAATTCACGCGCGCCGGGCAGCAGATCGTTCGGGGTCATTCCAACCAGAAAAGACTGGTAATAAGCGTTTTTTTGCTCCATCCAAACTTGAGCGGTGGCTTCTTCAATTTCGCGGCCTTTGAGCAGGCGGCGCAAGCTTTCGCGGCGGGATACCCCGCGCAGTTGTTCATTATCTTCACGGGAGAATGGAATCCCCTGGTTATCGGCCAGCCGTTTCCAGGCCAGATAATGATATTCTGCCGTGTCGGTGATGACTCCATCCAGATCAAAAATAAAGCCCTTGAGCATGGCTCCTCCGTTGTTGAACCCCAGACTAATCTCTCAACGGAATTTTGCCGCCTCTCAGGGCTTTTGGCGAGTTTTAATGGCAGACCGAGGTTAATTTTCCTCGTCACCACGTTTGATCACTTCGGCGGTAATCACAAACAAAATTCAAGTCATTACAGAGAAGACCTGCTCAATTCATCTTCTCTGCATCTTGTGAGCTTGGATTAGTACGATGGGAAAACTAATTGTTGGGTCGGGGCAAAAAGTGACCGATGAGTTTTAAAAGGTCTTCAGGCAAAAATGGCTTGGCTAAAAAGGCATTACATCCAAACCCTTTGGCAAGCGCTACCGACTCTTCATCTGCCTGAACAGTGACAGCGATGATCGGCAAAGTATCCGCCGGACGCTGGCGGCGCAAGCTGAGAACCACACTACGCCCATTCACATCGGGTAAATCAATATCCATCAGGACCAGATCGGGCAAACTAGCGCGCGCCCACCGTGCGCCTTCAAGGCCGCTCTTGGCATGATGGACAGTATAACCCGCAGCTTCCAACACACGTATCATAAAATCAGCCGTATTTTGGTTATCTTCAACCAACAATATTGTAGACATATTGTGATCCCTTTAAAATTATTTTCCTTGCAAGTTAACTGTATCAAAAAACAGGTTCCTGCACAATGCCATCAATCACCAGAGCCGCCGCACCGCGCACACACGCATCGGTGGTCTGAGAAGAAACCGCCAAGGCGACCATGCGCGAAACATCGGCCAACGCTTCCGCCGCGATGATTTTGCCAATCGGCGGCAGCAGATAACGTCCTGCCTGAGTCAGTTCTCCACCCAAGACAATCAAGGCGGGATTAAAGATATTAATCAGGTTGGCGATCCCCGATCCCAGGTGTAAAGCAATACCGGAGAGAGTATCCAGAGCCAGTTGATCGCCTCGATTGGCCGCATCTACCACCACTTCCATCGTGATCAGGGACGTGTTGTGGCCGACCAATTCAGGAATGCGCGACGGCGCGCCCGCATTCAATGCGTCGATAACACTGCGCACAACCGCAGGGGTGCCGACCAATGTTTCCCAACATCCACGACGGCCACAACTGCACAGATCACCGCCTGACTCTACAATAATATGCCCGACTTCCCCGGCGAAACCGCCGATTCCTCGGTAAAGCTGGTTGTTTAACATCAACCCCCCGCTCATCCCGACCCCTGTCCCTAGGAATATGAAGTCGTGGTAACCTTTGGCTACCCCAAAATAGTACTCACCCAGGGCCGCTGCGTTGCCATCATTCTCGATATATACCGGCACACCAAACTTAGGGCCCCACAGATCGCGGAAAGAAACGCTGCGCCAGTGTAAATTCGGCGCATAAACCAGAACCCCACGTGTGGTATCAACCAGACCTGGAACTGCCAGACCGATTCCTAACGGCTTCAATTCGTGCGCCTTAGACGCTAGTAGTGCCGCGCAAATTAGTTCTTCGCACAGACGAATCGCTGAAGGCAGATCAGTATCAGGCGAAAATGTCACATGACGCCTCCAGAGCATTTGCGCGGTGAAATCGGTCAGAATGGCTGTTGCATAACCGACATTGATTT
>JACRBK010000169.1 GCA_016234525.1 Chloroflexota bacterium | reverse complement strand
GGGTCGCCCATTACGTTCCAGCTCGGCCAGCCGCAGAAGATCTTTTTCGCTGATTTCTCTATTCAGACGTTTTAAGTGATCTGGTAAAGTTTGTTCGCTCATCGTATTCCCGTCCCATTTTTCTTTTACAACCCGTCTGGTCTACTGGTCGAGGCGGCATGGTGTAAAACTCCCCTTCTCCCTGGTGGAAGAAGGGGTTGGGGAAGGAGTGTTCCTCATCCCCTTCGTATTAGCTTGTTATGCAGCCCCACATCACCGGTAAACAATCTGGCACGTCTGTGTATTGGCGCTGCTGCTCTTATTCAGAGGTGACACATTCCAGTTCGTCTTCAGCCGGGACTTCGACACTGGAGACGGGAGCGGTGATTTGACCGGCGGCGGCGCCACCATCGGTTACGACACCGAGGTTAACAATGTTCCAGTTGAAGTAGCCGCCGAGGGTGAGGAAAACGGTGCGTGAGTCTGGTTCTTCGGTTTCGATCAGGTTGTCAACCAGTGCCACGAAACTCTGTGTTTTCTTACCCTTACCTGGGTTATCTTTTTCTTCTTCGACAGGGCCAGCCAGGCAGCGCTGACGATCGGCTTCGGTGTAGATAATGAAGTCTTGTTCGTGGCCCGCCTGCTGCGTGCCGTGTTCGGTGATATGCCCGTTATAGGCCGACTGGGGCATGTTTTCCATCAGGTGATAATTGGCAGGGTTGGCCGCCTGACCCGCGATATGGCAGACACCCAGGTTCGTGGGTTCAGGAGTCTGGTCGCACGTCTGATAGGAGCTGAAGGTTATGCCGCCACCAGCCGCCGAGTAGGGTTCGCTGGAAGTGAGGATTTTGCTGCTAACGTCACTCGAAAGTCCAAGCGACCAAGAACTGAGAACCGGCGCGTCTTGTTCTTTCTTATCTTGACCGGGGTTCTGAGCTTTCTTCCCTGCGTCAAAACAGGCGTCATAGTCTTCCTGAGTCTTAATCAGGAAATCCTGTTCGTGACCCGCCATCGGGGTTCCATGTTCATCGAGATGGGCGCTGAGTGCCGCCTGTGGGAGCGAAAGAACAATCGAGTTCGCCGGGCCGTTGGCGCGCCCTGCTTTGTGGCACAACAACGCTTTTTCGGGTTTATCATCGTCTTCCGGTTCGCAAACATCGGGGATATCCTGACCGCAAGTCGCGGTAACGCGATAGGCTACCGTCGTGCGATCGGTTTCTTCGTCATACGAATCGGCTACCAATTGGACATTGTAGCAGCCGAGGTCTGAATATTCCGACCCGGATTCTTGTGCTTCGGGCAGCGTGTTACAAGTCAGCGCGCCCGCGTTCAATCCTGTGAGGGTTTCGGTCAAACTGTTGACAACGAAACTTACGGCTCCAGCCGCTCCCAACATGAGAATGACTCCCGCCGGAATGGTCGCCCAATATTCCATCAGAGCCTGACCCCGTTGCCAATTGAACCACTTTGATTTTTTGTCTTCCATGATACCTGCCTCCTGGTTTCTCCCAATAATGAAGGAACAATTATGAACGGGGAGTTGTTAGTTCTATAGTACCATACTCAAGTCTTTACTTTTCCGAATTTTTCATGAAGTTTTTGTAAATTTTATCTCATGGAAGGAGTGATATTAACGGTGTTATGGGAGTCGTTAAGCGAAGAATATCTCTAGCAGCGGGTTTTAAGTCGTTGACATCAGGGAGAAGGAGAAAAATAAAGAAAGTAAAAAGATGAAAGCAGAGCCTGTGGCTCTGCTTTCATCTCTCGAAGCAAATACGAACCCTGTTGACCGGGCGGGCTGTCGATACGCTTAGTCCCCTGTCACTACGGTGGGCACGGCTGACCAATCGGGGAATTCGTACATATTAGCGGCAGCTTTGGCATATACACCCACTGCGATAAAACGAGTTTGATCGTCCAGCAGCATCGACGCCTCAATCGTAATCGGCCATTCCTGGGCCTGGAAACCTTCCCATTCTTTTTCAACCGCCACTTCAAGCGCGTCCAGCTTAAAATGAGTGGGGATGATCAATTTTGGATTCACCTGATCCATCAGGTTAAAGCCTTTCAGGTTGATCAGGTCCATTGCACTGTAAGAATTAGAAAACTGGGTGATCGCCAGATCGACCTCCCCCAGCGCTTCCAACTGTTCCTCGGTGAGTTCATCCTGCCCAATATCACCAAAATGCGCGATACGCAGCCCGGCCACATCGATGATAAAAATGTAATTCGAGCCGTTTTCGTCTTGCATTTCGATGTCGGGCAGATGAGCCGAAGAAATGCTGGTGATCTCTACATCACCCACACTCAATTCGCCCACACTGACGGTGATCGCCTGCCCCGGAAACGCATCAATAAACTTCGGGTAGTAATGATCAGAATGGGTATGCGTCGTCAGCAGAACATCATCCTCAGTGGGCGGGGTGCTAAGCGCAGTGGGATTGAATACATCAATCATCACACGCACGCCCTCCGGGCTGATGATTTCGACCTGGGCATTTTCTTCATAATAAAGGGTAATGGAAGAATCTTCTTCAGACCCCGCCGCGGCAGCAGCGGGAAAAACCATCAACAGCATTACCAGCAGCACCAAACCTCGTATGAAACGCATTTTTCCCTCCTCAAGGAAAATGGCATCAGGGCCGCACCATCGCACCCTCCCTATAATATACGCTGCGCCGAATTCAGCTTACAATACACCGCGCAGTCGCGCCACCAGATCGCGCACTGCATCTGTTCCGGCGGCCCCGGCCTTCACCAGCGCACTGCCCACGATAAAACCATCGGTCAAACCGTCCATCGCGCGTGCCTGTTCCGGCTGGCTGATGCCAAACCCCACCACCAACGGCTGATCAGTCTGCGCCCGCACCCGCGCGATAAAGTCCGGCAGATCGGGCGGCAGAGCGGCACGCGCGCCAGTGACCCCGGTCACGGAGACGAGATAAATAAATCCCCGCGCCCGCTGACCGACCAACGCGATACGATCCGGGCTGCTGGTGGGAGCCAGAAAAAAGATAAGGGCCAAACTCGCCTGCGCACACAGCGCCTCAAACGAGGCTGCTTCTTCGGGCGGCAGATCGGGGATGATAAAACCATCGGCCCCGGCGGATTGGGCATCGCTGACCAGTTTTTCCAGCCCATATGCCAGCAGCGGATTGAGATAGCCCATCAGCAGCATCGGCTGGCGCAGACCACGCCCGCGCAGTTCGCGCACTGCGTCCAGGCAGCGGCGAACAGTGATCCCATTTTCCAGCGCTTTCTGAGTCGCAACCTGGATCACGGGTCCGTCTGCCAGCGGATCGCTGAACGGAATGCCAATCTCAAATCCATCCACGCCCGCTTCAGCCATCGCCATAATCGCCGCTAACGAAGCGTCGTAATCGGGATAACCTACAGGATAATAGGGCATAAACGCGGCACGGTCCTGCGCCCTGGCAGCGGCAAACATTTGATCCACAGCAGTTAACCCGGTAATGATAGTGGAATCAGTCATTGTTGGTCTCCAAATACCTGCATGACGGTATCAAGGTCTTTGTCGCCGCGCCCGGAAAGATTCACCAGGATAATCGCGTCTTTGGGCATGGTCGGCGCGCGTTTGATCACTTCGGCGACAGCGTGCGAGCTTTCGAGCGCCGGGATGATCCCCTCTAGTTCGCACAGCAGTTTGAAAGCGGCCAGCGCTTCATCGTCCGTCGCCAGGGTATAAAAGGCGCGCTCCATCTGGCGCAGATAGGCGTGTTCTGGCCCAACCGAGGCATAGTCCAGCCCGGCGGAAACACTGTGGGTATTCATGATCTGCCCGTCGGCGTCTTGCAGCACAAACGAGCGCGTCCCATGCAGCACACCGGGCCGCCCACGTTCGGGATCGGCAAAACGTGCGGCATGTTCGCCGCTGTTGACGCCATGCCCGCCTGCTTCCACGCCGATCAAATCCACCTGATCATCGCCTCGAAAGGCGTGGAACAAGCCGATGGCGTTGCTGCCGCCGCCCACACACGCGATGCAGGTATCGGGCAGCCGCCCGGCCTGATCGAGCATTTGTTGGCGCGCTTCGATGCCGATCACACTCTGGAAATCGCGCACCATCAGCGGGTAGGGATGCGGCCCCAGCGCCGAACCGAGCAAATAGTAGGTGGTGCGAACGTTCGTCACCCAGTCGCGAATCGCCTCGTTGATCGCATCTTTGAGGGTTTTGCTGCCGCTCTCCACCGGGATCACTTCTGCACCGAGCAGTTTCATACGAAACACGTTCGGACGCTGGCGGGCCATATCGACGCTGCCCATATACACGTGACATTCCAGGCCGAGCAGTGCGCACGCCGTCGCCGACGCGACTCCATGCTGCCCTGCCCCGGTTTCGGCGACGATACGTTTTTTGCCCATGCGCTGCGCCAAAAGCGCCTGTCCTAACGCATTATTGATCTTATGCGCGCCGGTGTGCGCCAAATCTTCGCGCTTGAGATAAATCTGCGCGCCGCCGAGATGCTCGCTCAGCCGCCGCGCATGGGTGAGCGGTGTAGGGCGGCCCGTGTAGGTCGTTTGGAGATCGGCAAAACGCGCCATAAAGGCGGGATCGTTCAGCGCGGCCCGGTATGCCTGTTCGAGTTCGTCCAGCGCGGGGACCAGCGTCTCTGGCACGAAACGCCCGCCGAATTCACCATAATAACCGCGCTCGTCCGGCACATTCACCGCCGCAGAGGCGGGAGTTTTAGAAGGTTGTGTCATCGTGATCATCCTGATATGAACATTTTCTACGGACCGACGACCGGGCTGCGGCGCTCCAGCAGCACCACATCACGCCAGACGCCATGCAGCCGCCCGATACGCTCTCGGAATCCGACCATGCGGAATCCACATTTTTCATGCAGGGCGATGCTCGCGGTGTTTTCGCGGAAAATGCCAGCTTGCAGCGTCCAGACTCCGGCCTGCTCGGATTCTGCGATCAGCACGTTGAGCAGGGCTTTGCCCACCCCCTGCCCGCGTGCAGCGGCGGCAATATAGATACTTTCTTCAGCGACCCCGGCATACACGTTGCGGCGCGAATAGGGGCTGATCGCCGCCCAACCTAACACCTCACTGCCGCGTTTTGCCACCAGGCGGCAGTCAGAACGGTGAGCCGCGTCGAACTGATCCCACGAGGGAACAGTCGTTTCAAAGGTGGCGTTCCCGGTGGCGATGCCCTGCGCATAGATCGCTTCGACCTGGGGCCAATCGGACGGCTGCATTGGGATAATCTCAAAGTCCATCGTTTACCTCACGTACTGCGGAAATAAAGGCCTGAACTCGTTCTTGATCTTTGCGGCCCGGCTGATCACGCTCCACGCCGCTCGCGACATCCACCCCCCAGGGGTGGACAGCGCGCACGCGCCCGGCGACATTCTCCGGTGTCAGCCCGCCCGCCAACATCAAACGCGGCGCGATCTGCCGGGCGGCTAAGGCGACATCCAGCCCGGCCTGCTCACCCGTCCCGCCGTAAAGTTCCTTGTGATAAGCGTCCACCAGCAGCGACGGCAGGCGATCATCAACGGCAGCATAGGGTAGATAGACTCCGGCGGCGCTGATCGTCTCTTCCGGGCTGCGCGGACGGATCGCCTTGATCACGCGCCCGGCGAGGGCCGCGACCACGTCGGCGGATTCGTCACCGCTCAACTGTGCCGCATCCAACCCTGCGATCTGCATGATCTCGGTGATTTCGGCGGCGCCCGTATTGACGAACACACCCACCAGCAGCGGGCAGTGATCCGGCCCGACAGCGCCGCGCAGATCGTCGATCAGGCGGCGGGCCGCTTCGGGCGGCAGATAACGCGGGCTTTTGGGATAAAAGTTCAGG
>JACRBK010000168.1 GCA_016234525.1 Chloroflexota bacterium | reverse complement strand
CGGAAACGCTGCTGCTGTGGTTTCATCATGTTCCCTGGCAGCACAAACTGAAGTCAGGGCGCACATTGTGGGATGAACTGTGTTTTAAGTATAACTATGGTGTTGAAACTGTTCGTTGGATGCAGCAAACCTGGGACTCGCTGGCGGATATGGTCGATGCCGCCCGCTTTGAGCATGTCAAAAGGCTGCTCATCATTCAAGAGCAAGAAGCTCGCTGGTGGTGCGATGCCTGCCTGCTCTATTTCCAGACTTTTTCCGGGCTGCCGATTCCTTCAGCCTATGAACAGCCTGCGGGGACTCTGGAAGAATACATGAAGCTGAAGCACTATTACGTTCCGGGAAATCCAGGCGGGAAATAGCTGATCGTCTTTTGGTCCCTCGGTGATGGGAGAAGGGGTAAATCTATGCTGAATATCGCCTTGCAGCGACTCTACAACCAGCACCTTGAGGGACCGAAATTTCAGCGACCGGATGAAGTGGTGGCCTGGTTCGGCGCGGTTCAGGCGCAGGAATATGCGCTCGCCCAATGGGCGCTTGGCCTGCGAATGGAAAACGCAACGGATGATGTGATTGAACAGGCTTTCACCGATGGGACGATTTTGCGCATCCATGTGATGCGCCCTACCTGGCACTTTGTCACGTCTGCCGACATTCGCTGGATCCTCGAACTGACCGCGCCGCGCGTCCACGCCGTCAATGCTTATATGTATCGCCAGCTTGAACTGGACGACAGTCTGTTACAGCGCAGCAGCGCGATCATGGTGCAGCGATTAGAGGGTGGCAAACATCTGACTCGCGCGGAACTCGGCGCAGCCTTAGCCGAAAACGGGATTGACACGTCGAACGGAATGCGGCTTGGATATATCGTGCATTACGCAGAACTGGAAGGCACGATATGCAGTGGGGCAAAGCGGGGGAAGCAGCATACCTATGCGCTGCTCAATGAACGTGCGCCTCACGCCCGGCGGTTGGCGCGTGACGAAGCGTTAGCCGAGCTTACCCGGCGGTTTTTTACGAGTCATGGGCCAGCCACAATCAAGGATTTCTCCTGGTGGTCAGGGCTAACGGTGGCTGATGTAAAGGCCGGGCTGGCGATGCTTACCTCTCAACTGGACCACGCTGTGATCGACGGTCAGGAATATTGGTTTTCCGCGTCATTGCCCGCCGCCAGCGCGCCGCCGCTCAATGGTCATTTGCTGCCGGTGTATGACGAATATACGATTGCGTACAAAAATCACAGCGCCGTGCTTGACCCACAATATGCTGAACAGGTCGCCAACAGCCGTTTTTTTATCTCAACCTTTGTCTTAAACGGTGAGATTGTCAGCATGTGGCGGCGCACATTCAACAAAAAATCAGTGGTCATCGAATCCGCGCCGTTTCGTCCTTTCACCTCTGCCGAAAATGATGCATTTGCCGCTGCCGCTCAACGTTTTGGGGCGTTCCTCAAAATGCCTGTGGTGTTCGGCGATCCGGCATAAGGCCCGGTTTGCTAGGTGACAGGGTGTTCCAGCATTCAGGAACACCCTGCCTTTTCCCCATGAAATCAGGACTCGCCGCCTGCGATTATTGAGCCTTGTCCCAGAAAATCAATTGGCCGAACAGACTCGGATTATTCCAGGACTGGTCTTGTGTGTCCGCCGCCGACCAGATGAGTTTGGTGTCCCGGTCGGTGGCGGCTGAGCCGTTCAGATGCGTCTGGAATCCCAACACGCCCAGATGCTCTGGCACGATATCCCATACGTCTGTCTTGAGCGGAACCGACGCCTCGATGACATAACCTTTTTCGGTTTCTACGACTACAAAACTGATCTGGGAGTCGCCGTTGTTGCTGCCGCCCACCAGTGGAGTCTCCGGCTGGGTAAGGTTTCCCGCCATGATCCCGATCTGGACGATGCCCGGCTGGTAGGCTGCTGCGCCGAGGTCGCCTGTAGTGTTGAGGTAGAGTTCAACGGAGTCTTCCCGATACCACTCCCCGGCTTCATAGTTCCCATACACCACGATGCTGTCGGTGACATCGGCCATGTAGTAGAGATTGGCATCGTCGGCAGCGACGGCAAATTCGAATGACGTGTCATTTCCGGCAGGAACGGTTGTGCCGCTGTCCACCGTCACGCGCGGCACATTCTCCCAATCACTCAGATCACCATCGAGCGTGATCGTCACGTTGAAAGGTGCATAATAGGCCAGTCCGTTAGCGGCATCGGGGGCCAACTGCGCCGGGTCAGTTTTTGTTGGTTCCGGCAGTACGGAAGCCGCGGCAGGGGCATCTTCGAGGATAGCTGTAAGTTCGCTTTCGCTGAGAATCGGGGTTACGCCCGCCCGCTGAGCCAGCAGGGACATCAGCGCAAAGTAGGCGGGTTTCGGCTCGTATTCATCGCTGAACAGCAAGGGTTCTACGGTCGGATTGTCGAAGAACGAGGCATCGCGCAGCCAGGTGAACTTGTCGGTAACGCCCCAGACGATGAACGCTGTGCAGTTTTCAGCGTCCAGACAGGTTTCCATGAGCCGGTAATAGTCGCGCGCCTGGTGCCGCAGGATTTCATCATCGGTTTCGCCCAGGTACTTAATATCTACTTCAGTGAATTGGACTTCCAGCCCCAACTCACCCAGGCGCTGAATATTTTGACCGATGGCAGTGAAGTTGATGCTGCCTACGTCAAAATGGCTCTGCATCCCGATTCCATGCAGCGGAATCCCCCGTGCGAGGAAATCTTGGGCCATGGCGTAGATCGCATTGGATTTGCCGCCCATACCCTCTGCGCCATAGTCGTTATACAGCAGCAGCGCATCGGGATCGGCTTCGTGGGCGAACTGAAAGGCCATCTCGATGTAATCTTCGCCAATGAAACGCAACCAGGCTGTGTCGCGTAGGGCAGCGCCATCAAACGCTTCGTTGACGACATCCCAATAGGCAATACGCCCTTTGTAGCGGCTCACGACGGTCGTAATGTGTTCGCGTAGGATTTCAATCGCTTCTTCGCGGCTAAAGTCGCCGTTCTCTACCCAGTCAGGTGAACAGGAGTGCCATATCAGCGTATGGCCGTGAATCACCATGTCGTTGGCTTCGGCAAATTCGACCAGTTGATCCACCTTGCTAAAGTCGTATTCGCCGCGTGCCGTTGAAATCATGCAGAACTTGGCCTCATGTTCGGGTGTGAGCATGTTGAATTCTCGACCGAGAACGTCCTGGTGCACAGGGTCGTCCAGGTGATTAGTCCACACCGCTGCACCGACATAAATATCGTTCTGAGCGGCCAATCCACGCAGCGAAAACGAGCTTTCCTGGGCGTTGATCAATCCAACGGCGGGCATCAGTGAAACAATAAGAAACAGAAGAATGGTTAGTTTGCTCATTTTTGTAATCATAAATAAATGCTCCTTTAGCTGAGACTTCTCTTATGATCGGGCAAACGTATAAAGTGCCGGCCCTGTTCTTTGAGATCGGGCGGCTGTCTGAGCGTTAGAATTGCAAGCGCTTGCAATACTCATAAATATACCAGTTTATACAATGATTGCCAGTCGAAAAATCTCATCCAGCGGCAGCTTGTGTGATTCGCCCAAACCGCGCGTGTTGACATCTTGGTGGGGATGGATTATTATGAAAAACATCAGAATAATTCAGGCAGTGGTTGATGAATACTTTATACACTCGCGCTGTCCTTCTATCTGAACACTTCCCCATGACCTGCAATTTGAGCTGCATGTGTTGTGTGTGCGCCTGCCAACCTCTGGCACAGCGGGGATATCCTGTCGCATAAGCGTGACTTACGCCAACAGCGAAATTTAGCTCTCAAAGCCCCGACATGTGCCGGGGCTTTTTTTTGTTCGTGCCTGGAGAAAAGGTGAAACCGTGCCTCCTAAACCGAGTGTTGAGAACATCAAAGCGGCCAGCCAGGGGTTACATGCTCCCCTGGCGGGTGAGGTTTCAAATGCTGAGGATTATTTTTCCGAAGCGGCCAAGCAATTGTTAAAGTTTCATGGGATGTATCAGCAGCATGACCGTGATCAGGACGGCCCGAAAACCCATAGTTTTATGATCCGCACCAAAGTGCCGGGTGGTCAGCTTTCGGCGGCCCAATATCTGGCACATGATCGTATCTCGTCCGACTTCGGCAACGAGACGCTGCGCCTAACCACGCGCCAATGTATCCAGTTTCACGGCATACTCAAAGGTGACCTGCGCGACTCGATCCGGACGCTGCACAATGTGTTGATTACAACGTTGGGCGCGTGCGGCGACATCGTGCGTAATGTGATGGCCTGCCCGGTGCCTTCCACCGATCCCCGGCGGCGGGCGGCGCAGGCGTTCGCGGACGAACTAACCCTGGCGCTTTTCCCGCAGACGCGCGCCTATCACCAGATCTGGCTGGACGGCGAAGCTCTGATCGATGAAACGCCGCTGGATGAACCGCTGTATGGGCCGACTTATCTCCCGCGCAAATTTAAGATCGGGATCGCGCTGCCGGAAGACAACTGCGTGGACGTCTATACGCAGGATATCGGGTTGGTGGCGTTGTTCGATGGCGCGGAGACGCTGGCCGGGTTTAACCTGCTGGTCGGCGGCGGCATGGGCAAAACCCATAAAATGGAAACTACCTTCGCGCGCCTGGCCGATCTGATCGGCTTCGTGACGCCGGATCAAGTGATTGAAACCTGCCGCGCTATCGTGACTATTCACCGCGATTTTGGGGATCGAGAAAATCGTAAACACGCCCGTCTAAAATATGTGCTCCATGAATGGGGTGTCGAACGTTTCAAAGCTGAATTGCAGCAGCGCTTGAGCTTTACGCTTCAGCCGCCGCGCCCCATGCCCACGCTGCGTAATGTGGATCATCTGGGTTGGAACGCGCAGGGTGATGGACGGTGGTTTCTCGGCCTGCCGATTGAAAATGGCCGCATTTTGGACGAAAGCAGCAAACAACTTCGGTTGGGGCTGCGGACTACGTTAGAGCGCTTCGACCTGGGTGTCAGGCTCACACCTCAACAGAACATCCTTCTCACAGACATTGTTGAGGCAGATCGGCCCACGATAGAAGCGCTCCTATACGAGTATAACATACAAACCATTGAACAGATTTCCCCGGTGCGCCGCCTCGCGCTGGCGTGTCCGGCGCTGCCGACATGCGGCCTCGCCATCGCTGAAGCCGAGCGTATTTCCCCCCAGCTTATCACCGAGTTTGAACAACTGTTGGACGATACCGGGTTGGTAGGTGAGCCGATAGTCATTCGCATGACGGGCTGCCCTAACGGCTGCGCGCGCCCGTATGTCGCCGAGATCGCGTTTGTCGGACGCAGTAAGGAGAAATACACGATCTATCTCGGCGGCAGCTTCGACGGCGAACGACTGGCTGTTGAGTTTCTCGATCTCGTTCATGCTGATGATCTGGTGCCGGTGCTGGCCCCGGTGCTGCGTGATTACCACGCCCACCGCCAAACGGGTGAACGCTTCGGTGATTATGTGTATCGGGCCGGGATCGACACGCTGCGCGCCCTGGTTCCACAACCTGTTGGGGAGGCCGTTGGAGACTGACATGGACGCTTATTCGACCGAACAAATCACCGCGCTTCAACGCCAGTTCGAGCCAGCAACCCCACAGGAAATCCTGCGCTGGGCGGCGGACACTTTCGGAGATCGTCTCACGGTGGTGACCAGTTTCCAGCCGGTCGGCATTGTGACACTGCATATGCTGCAAGATATTGCCCCCCGCGCACCGATCATCACGCTTGACACCGGCTTGTTGTTTCCTGAAACCTACGCGCTGATCGATGAGATCACCGCCCGGTTTAATCTCAACCTCGTGCGAGTGGAGCCAGAATTGACCGTGACGGAACAGGCCCGGCGTTATGAAGGTGCGCTGTGGAGCCGTGATCCTGATCTATGCTGCCATATCCGCAAAACGCAGCCGCTTGAAAAGGCGCTGGCCGGGTATGATGCCTGGATCACTGGGCTGCGCCGCGATCAATCGACCACGCGCGCCGATATTCCGGTGATCGCCTGGGACACGCGGCACCAGATGGTCAAACTTTGCCCGTTCGCCGCCTGGACCGAAGATATGGTGTGGACGTACCTTCGCGCCTACGAACTGCCGTACAACATCCTGCACGATCAGGGCTATCCGAGTATCGGCTGCTGGCCCTGCACCCGCGCGGTGGCCGCGGGAGACGATGTTCGCAGCGGGCGCTGGTCAGGCCGCGCGAAAACCGAGTGTGGCATTCATTTCGATCTGGCCCCAGCCAGCCAGGAGCGAGCATGAACGGGTACCCGATTCTGCTAAATGTGCAGGGATGGCGCTGTGTGATCGTAGGCGGCGGCGCGGTAGCATCGCGTAAAGCGGGTGATCTGGTGGCGTGCGGCGCAGAAGTGATCGTGATCAGCCCTGGGATCACACCAGCGCTGGCGGAACAGGTCCGCGCCGGAAATGTCACCTGGCACCAGATGGCTTACACGCCGGGGCAGATCGCCGCTCTCCGGCCCCGGCTGGTGTTCACGGCGACGGATGATACCAGCGTCAACCGTGCCGCCATCTGGGAGGCCCATCAGAGCGGCGCGCTGGTGAATGCCGCCAATAACGAAGAATCTGCCGATTTTAGCAGTATGGTCACGCTGCGCCGCCCGCCGATCACGGTGGCACTCACCACAGGCGGCGCGTCTCCGGCCCTGGCGGCGCGTCTTAAAGATGAACTGGCGCGGGCCATCGGGGATGAATACGCGACCCTGGCGCAGTGGTTAGGCGAAGTTCGCCCCACCGTCCAGGACCATTTGCCGGATCAAGCGGCGCGCCGCGACCTTTACCAGACGATCCTGGATTCGGAAGTCTCGGACCATTTACGCCGGGGAGAGATGCAGGCCGCCCGCGCGGTTTTCGAGGCGTTGGTTTACGAAGCTGAGCCGCCGCGATGACGGCTTTGATCCTGGCCGGGCACGGATCGCACCTCAGCCCACACACGGCGGGGCTGGTGTGGCGTTACGTGGACCGGCTGCGCGTGTTGGGCGTGGCTGACGAGATCACGGCGTGTTTTTGGAAAGAGCCGCCCTCGTTTCACGGCGTGTTGAACACTGTCCAGGCGCAGGATGTGATCGTTGTGCCGCTGTTTACGGCGCAGGGGTATTTCACACAGACGGTCATTCCGGCAGAAATGGGTCTGAGCGGCGCAGTCACGATCCGCGACGGACGCACGATTTGGTATGCGCCCACGTTGGGCGAACATCCCTTGATAAGCGCCATCGTCCGCCAGCGGGTGATCGAGACGTTGGAATCGGCGGCGCTTGATCCTCAATCGGTGGCTGTTGCCGTGATCGGACACGGCACCGATCGCAGTTCGCGCAGCCGGGAAGCGGCTCAGCAGCAGGCGGAGACGTTACGCGCGGCAGGGCTGGTTGCCGAAGTGGCGGCGGTTTTTCTGGACGACGACCCGCCGATCCAGAGCCTGTACGATACCACCCGCGCCGCGAATATCATTGCTGTACCGTTTTTTCTCGCGCCAGGGTCGCACGTCATGCAGGATGTCCCACGCGCGCTCGGACTGCCGCGGGGTGCATCCTACGCCACCATTCGCGGCAGAGGTGTGTGGTACAGCGCGCCGGTTGGCACAGACGAGACGATCTGCTCCTTGATCCTCGCGTTGGCCCGCTCAAACGGCGCGGTGCTCGATCCGATCCCGGTGTCGGATGTGTGGCGCGGGTTCCCTGCCGTTGGGCAGCGCGATCTGTGGGAAGCCGTCGAGTCGGCAGGGGGATTGGCTTTCGGCCAGCTCTGGCTGACTCCTTCGGAAGTGAGTCCGCTCAACCGTCAGCCCGGTGATGAGATAATCACCACCCCGGCAGCGCTGCGCCAGCGCGTGCGGGAACAGGTATCTATTCACCCCTCATACCCCATCCCCTTCTCCCACGAGGGGAGAGGGGGCGTTTTCCCTCCCCCCGATGAGGGGGAGGGGACTAAGGGGTGGGGGGTAGGTGAACAGATACCGTTTCGTCCCCTGCCGACTCGCGCCGATCTGCCGGAGGGTTGGCGTGTACTGGTGACGGCTTCTCACGTTTTGGGTGCGGTGGTCGAGACGGTGTATCCGGGGGCGCTGGCCGACTGGTCGCAGCAGCGGCGCGGGACATTTGTCGCCGGATCGCTGCGGGCGCTTGGCGCACGCCAGACGGGACTTTTCCGGAACATCGAGCGGCTCCCGGTGGCTGTGGTGGCGCATACGGTGGACAAAGTGTGCAGGAACTGTATCCGGTTTCCGGCGTGGTTTGGCCCTGGCAGCGGCGCGATCCCCTGTGCGGAGCCGTGTAATGTCTGGCTGAGCGCAGCCAGGGAGGCGAAACGATGAGCGGCAAAGTTTGTCTGGTGGGGGCAGGGCCAGGCGATCCCGGCCTGATTACGGTCAAAGGGCTG
>JACRBK010000177.1 GCA_016234525.1 Chloroflexota bacterium | reverse complement strand
CGATTGAATCAGGGCGTGGTCCCATTTTGTGCCTGATCTAACAAATTCTGCACGCTGACCTGATGATAACTCCAACCACAGTTGATAGAACATAAATCCTGAAGGATCGGCAGTGCTTCACTGTAATAACCGCCGTTGACGTAGTTGCGGGCGTTGATATACATCTCCGCGAAAATCGCTCCACCATAAATGGTTGGTTCTTCGCCCGGCGCAAGATCGTTTGCCCGGTAGACCAGCAGCACGCCGCGCGCCAGCATATCCGCGCCATCCTCGTTTTGCTGATTCAAATAAATCGCCCCTTGCTTGAACAACGCCTCGACCAACATGGGTTTAACTTCGCTGGGACGGTGCGTAGGGTCCAGGGCGATCAGCGCATCCAGCCATTCAATCGCCTCTTCATAACGCATGACACCCATTGACACCTGCGCCTGCTGGTACAGATAGGCCGGGTCCAGCAGCGCATCAAGCGTGGCGGAAGGTTCAACCGTTGGGATCGGCGGTTCTGTCGGCATGGGGGTAAGCGTCGCCGTCGCAGTGGGAAGAATCGTAGGGGAGGGAGTTGGCGTATAAGCGGCGATAGTCTTCGCCATCGCCAGTTGCAAGCGGCTGTCTAGAGCGTATTGTGTCGGGGCCTGGATCGTCTCGACGATCCACGAAAAACGTGCTGCCGCCAGTTCGGCATACCCTTGCTGCAAATCGGCTACCCCGGTTGCGTACTGCTGTGCGATACCGGTCGCCAGCGTTTGGGTAATGCGCGCGTCATTGGTCGCCAGACCATCTCGATAACCGGCAAAACCCGCCAGCCCAACCAGCGCCAAGCACAGGCAGATTGTCGCCGCCATCACCACACCAACCAGCACCGGACGCGCAGTAGAACGCGGCAGCGGGACTTCGGCGGTATCCGCGTGTGGATCGATAGGTGGCTCATCGGCGGCCAGCCAGGCTTGCACAAAGGCCGGGTTTTCCTCAGCCAATACGACCGGCGGGCGAGGCCGGGTATCTTCTTCTTCTAAAGGTGGTTCATCGATCACCGGGTTTGGTGCCGGTGTGTCCGCTGTGGGATTCACCCCGTCCAGATCATCTGCCGGAGGCAGGAGTGGATCAAAAGGTTGTTCAGACATAAGCGCTATCTTCCATCTAAGATTTGTCTTGCGGCGGGGCATTATAGCGGTTTCGCGGCGGCTTGTCCAAGATGCCTCACCGCCGCTTGCCCCACGACACTTTCTGATACCCTACAAGCCCGCCGATTGGAAGGTTTAACCCCACATGCCCAAGCCATCTTAAAACTTTTAGGCATGTTGCACAATACCATTCGTCTAAATCTCATAAAACATGCCTAAAGACAGCCGGGGATTGACTGCCTACAATGAGGGACAATAATCCCAATTAGTGATTTTTTCATCAATTGAGCGAGGTATCTATACCCATCTGGGCAGGACAGTAGGGGGAGGCCGCTATGTGTCCCGTTTCAACTGCGACAGACCTTAAGACCATCATCAGACTCGCCCTGCCGATCGGCAGCCGCCTGGTAACCGGGTATCCAACCACTCCGGTGAATTGGGTGTCGCCCCTGCGCGCCCGCCCACCGTTTTTCTCTGAGATTGAAAACAGCGAAATGATCCTGGTTTCGACCAACACACTGGCGACGTATGCCAACTCGTTGTCGCTCGAAACCGTGATCGAAAAACTGGCCCAGAGTAAAGCCAGCGCGCTGTGCGTGCAAGGGCTGCTCACCTCACGTTCGCATCAGGTCGCCAAAGCGCATAACTTCCCGCTGATCAGTCTGCCGGATCGCGCTGTGCTGCCTCAGGTTGAGCGCGCCGTACAGCGTTTGCTTACGGATCGCCGCGTCCAGGTCGAACACCGAGCGATTGAACTTCAACAGGCATTGCAGCGTAATGCGACCAGCCATCGTGGGCTGACCACTATGCTCAATGTGCTGGCTCGCATGTTGGATCGCCCGGTGATTGTGCATGATCGCGCCGGGAATGTGATCAGTCGCGGGCTGCCCGCCTCGCACGGGCAGGAATGGGACAGCCATCAGGCCATGCTGTCTGGTGGAGAATTTATCCGCCGCCTGGAACTCGAAGATCGCCTCTTTTTTGAGGATGATTTACAGGTGATCGAAAATCCTGCCGGTCTGACGGCGCCCTTGATCCACCAGAACCAGCTTTTGGGATATGTCTCGGCACTGACCGCTGGGAGCGCTCCTGATGAATTTGACAGAATGGCGCTGGAATTCAGCGTGCCTACGCTGATCCGTGAGATGGTGCGCCAGCAGTCTGTTGAACTCCACCCCGAAACCTCGCGCCCAGTCTCGCGGGACTGGATCACCGAATGGCTGACCAGCCCGGCGGCGGATGATGCGCTGCTGGCCCTGCGTGCCGGACAAGAAAATTTCCAGCCGGGGCTGTGGTATGCGGTGGCACTGTTTCATTGGCGGCCTACCGGCGAACGAGCCAACGGGCTGTTCTCGCCGGATCGTATGGTGCGAGTCGCGCAGGCCGAACTCCGCCAGCGCCGCATCCAGGCTCCGCTCGGACAATATGTAGATCGAGCTGTGCTGCTCTTCCCGTTGGACGAACCACAACAAACTCAGCGTTTGAAACAAATGATCAGCCTGCTGCACCGGGTCTTGGCGCAAGCCGCGCCGGACGGCGAGATCACGGTAGGCGTTGGGCGTCCCGCGATGGGTCTGACGGCCCTCCGCGAATCCTTCCACGAAGCCGAGCGCGCCCTGGCGCTGCCTCAAAAACTGTGGGATGAAAGTTCGGTCGCATACTTCGGTGATCTCAGCCTGTACGAACTGCTGCTCGGTGTGAACGATCCTCATCTGTTGGGGAGCTTCTGCGAGCGCTGGCTGGCGACGCTCAGCCGCTACGACGAACAGCACCATACCGATCTGCTGCCGACGCTTGGCGCATACTTTGACAACAACGGTAACATGGCGCGCACCGCTCATGTGTTGAACATCCACCGTAACACGTTGGTGTACCGCCTGGGCCGTATTACCGATATTCTCCAATTGGATATGGACGACTCGAATGTGCGCTTGAATCTGCACCTGGCGCTCAAAATCCACCGCATGTTGACTGGGAGTTAGTCCAGGCGAGGTATTTAAAACGGCCTCACACCCTACCCCCGCTCCAACTCGGTTGGAGCGGGGATGACAGCCGAAGGGATTTTCGTAGGGGCGCCGCAAGCGGCGCCCTGCCTTCTGCACAAAGCTTATTTACACCCCCTGCGCCGTTCGCCAGGGGGTGTTTTGTTTCTCGCTCCATCCCGCTGTATGATTGTGTTTTTACTAAAATACGTTCAGGACAAACGGATTTTATGCGCAAATATCTATGGATTTGGGTGGGGCAAGTCGCTTCGACGGTGGGATCGGCGCTGACCAGTTTTGGCCTGGGTGTCTGGATTTATCAGAAAACCGGATCGGTTAGTCTGTTCAGCTTGAATCTGCTGGCGTATGCGGTTTGTGGCCTGCTGGTGATGCCGTTTGCCGGAGTGATCGCGGATCGCGCAAACCGGAAATGGGTAATCGTGCTGAGCGATTCCGGCGCGGGCTTGATCACGCTGGCGGCGTTTATATTGACCGTCAACGACTGGCTGCAAGTCTGGCATGTTTATATGCTGACCGGGGCGGGCGTGATGTTCTCTACCTTTCAGTGGCCCGCCTATAAAGCGATGATCCCCCAATTGGTTCCCAAACAGCACCTCGGACGGGCCAGCGCGCTCTCTCAAGCCGGGGAAGGAATCGCTGAACTGGCCGGGCCGTTGGTCGCGGGGAGCCTGTATGTTTCGTCCAGTGTGGGGCTAAAAGGTATTTTGTTCATCGACTTCGTCACTTTTTTATTCGCTGTCGTGGTCCTGATTTTGGTCCCGGTGACGCGCCACACGCGCACCGCCGCCATCGAAGGGAAACCCAGTTCGATGCGGGGAGATATGAAACAAGGCTGGCAGTATATCACGCAGCGGCCTGGCCTTGTAGGGCTGCTGGTCTATTTTGTGTTTTTCAACTTCTTTTTAGAGCTGGTGTATCCGCTGGCCCAACCGCTGCTTTTTGAGATCGCGTCGCCTGCGGCGGCGGGGCAGGTGATGTCACAAATGGCAGTGGGCATGTTCATCGGCGTGACGATCATGGGCATTTGGGGCGGCCCCAAACGCCGCGTGAATGGGATTCTGATCGCGGGGATGATCGGCGGGGCATCGGTGGCGCTGGTCGGGCTGCGTCCCTCGCTGCTGCTGATCACCATCGGCGGATTCGGCTATTATGCGCTGCCGCCCATCGCGCAGGGATCGAGCCAGGCGTTATGGCAGACCAAAGTGGCTCAGGATATGCAGGGGCGGGTGTTCGCCATTCAGAGCGCGATCACTTATTCCGTCAGGCCGCTGGCGCTGCTGATCGCCGGGCCATTGGCGGATCAGATTTTCGAGCCAGCTATGCAGCCGGGTGGGCTGCTAGCGGGCAGCCTGGGGCCGATCTTTGAGACAGGGCCGGGGCGCGGTATCGGCCTGTTGATTACCGTGTTAGGCGTGCTGTCCGCGCTGGTGGCGCTGGCAGCCTATTTTTATCCCCGCATCCGCCAGGTAGAGGACGAACTCCCCGACGCGCAGAGTTAGCGGCGCTCGGCTTTTTCGTTATACTCCTGCGCACAGTGGTTCAAAAACAAGGGGATGGGGCCATGCCTTACGACTTTATTGGAGCGGGCGGGTTAGCGTATGATCTCGTGTTGAGCGTGGATCGCCTGCCGCTCGCCGACGAAAAATACTCGGCGGAACTGATCGGCAAACTGCCGGGCGGATTTATCGCGAATGCGACCTGCGCGGCGGCCAGGTTAGGGCTAAAAACAGCCTTTCTCGGCTGGGTGGGCGATGACAGCGAAGGCGAAATGCTGCGCGCTAATTTTTTTGAATGGAACGTAAACCCAGTGGGGCTGGTGAGCGTCAAAGGGGAGCACACCCCTTTCACCGTCGTGATTACTGATCATTATGGCAAACGCGCGATTGTGCTGCCTGCTTCGTCACTGTATGACATCTTGTTTTCTTATGAACAGCTTCAGATCGCCGCCGAAGCCAGAGTGGTGTACACCTTCCCGCGTGATCAGGCGTGGTGCAGCCAACTGCGCACCGCCACACTGGATTCAGGTGGGCTGCTGGCGCTGGATGTCGAGAGTTCCGCCCCGATGACCGGCGACGAACTGCGCGACGTGATCCGTATGGCGGATGTGGTCTTTATCACCGAGCCGGGTTTGCGTAAAATGGGGCTGCGCTCGATCCGCGATCTGGTGGAGCCGCGCCAATGGGTAATCTTGACAGCGGGCAGTAAAGGCGCCTATGGCCTCGAATATGGACAGCGCAAACCGCTGCACCAACCTGCGCTGCCCGTCCCGGTGGTAGACAGTACCGGCGCGGGAGATTGTTTCCACGCGGCGCTGCTGGCGGCACGCTTAAATGGGGCAAATCTGGTCGAATCGATGCGATTTGCTAATGCCGCCGCGGCACTCAAGGTGCAGCAGCGCGGCGCGCGCGGTGGGCTGCCCACTCGCGCCGAAGTCGAGGGCCTGATACAGGCCAACCGCTACAGGAGATAGCAGAGCTTTTGATCGAACTGGTCGCTTTTGGAATCATTGTCGATGACATTGTGCTGCCCGATGGGCAGACTCG
>JACRBK010000176.1 GCA_016234525.1 Chloroflexota bacterium | reverse complement strand
GCCACGATACCCAGAAGGCTATTCCGCCGATTATTCCTAACCACACCACCGCCCGGTTTTGGGCTGCTGGTGGGCGGGCGTTCGTGGCCGTTATCGTGCAAATCAGCGCCAGATTACCTAAGACCAATGTCTCGGCGGTAGCCCCCCAGGTTTTGGTTCCGACGATCAGCAGATAGGGCGGCGCGCAGGCGGCAAGCAAGGCACTCAGCACACCCACCCGGCGGTTAAACGCCAGTTTGCCTAACCATCCGGTGGTTCCGACATACATACCCGACAGCAGCCAAGGGATAATCTTCAGCGTGACGGCGTTTGATCCAAACAAGGCAAACAGCGGTGCGATCAGATACGATTCCAGCGCGCCGAGATAGGGTTGTCCGGGGTGAAAGATAGGGCGTTCACCTTGCAGAATATGGCGGACTTGCAACCCGACCATGCCTTCGTCGTAGTCATAACGCCAGCCCGCGCTGATCAACAGCGCCAACCTGATCCCTAACCCGGCGAGCGAAAATAGCAGAATCCAACGAGCAGCAGAGCGCGGCTCTCGCAAGGTGGAAAACAGAGACATCAGGGCGCAGGTTGAATCAAAAATGCCATAACGCTGGACGGGCTGCCGCTGTCACCGATGAACAGGCGAATTTCGTAGTTTCCCGGCTCGAAGCCGGTGTCACTGCCAAAAAAGAAATAAGCCTTACCTTCGGTTTCTGACCCCCAAAGATATTCGCCCGAATCAATCAGATCGCCGTTGTGATAAAGCTGGCGCGTCCAGGCTACGCCCTGCGACATGCCGGAGAATTCCACAAACAGGTAAATGCGCTCCAATCCCGCGCGGAAGATGGTGCGTGGGTTCACCGGAGCAAAAGTTTCGGAAATCTGATCGTCTAAGGCTGTAATGGTGAGTTGGGCCTCAGGCAGTGGGGTGATATTCATGCTGGGCGGCGTGACATAGGGCGTGAAAGTGGGAAAAGGCGTTTCAGTAGGTGTGAAAATCGGCGTGGCAGTGATGACCACGATCAGCGGTGTAGCGGTTTCGGCAGGGGTAGAAAAACCCGCAGGCGGCAAAGTGGCTGTTAGAGAATTTTCGCCCGTCGCGGGTAGCGTCAAACTGCTGTCGTTGGCCGGGTTGGAATGGGCAGTCGGCGAAGGTTGTCCGGCTGCCGAGGTGAGCAGCGGCTGTTCTTTGTCATCGCCATCGCGGTTCAGGGTGACCGCCATCAGTACACAAGAAAACACGCTGATGACCATCAGCACCGCGGCCACGACAAACAGCCGCCAACCTCGGCGGCCTGCATCGCGCCGTTTGCGCCAATAGACGCTGGTCCGGCTGAGCCGGAAAAGCCGAAAAGAGATAAAAAACAGGAGCAACGTCAGGCCAAAGAGTGCGCCGGTAATGTAAGTCAAATTATCTTGAACCGCATCCAACATCATCGCCTGCCTGTTCCAGTGTCGCTGCCTGGTGCATTATAGCGCGGCGCTAAAAAGAACGCCTAAATCTCAACCCGGACCATTTTTAAAAAAAATGTGGTTCAACCCTTGTCAAATCGTTGGAGGGTCACTATAATGAGAATTGTTGGGTCGTTAGCTCAGTTGGCTAGAGCGCGTCGTTGACATCGACGAGGTCAGAAGTTCGAGTCTTCTACGACCCACTCCAACCGCCGCCTGATTTGTCAGGCGGCGGTTTTATTTTGTCTGCTTACTGCCGATAGGTTAAGGTAAGGGCGGACATGAAATACCCTGCATTTCTTCCACTACGTCTTCGCGTACCCAACCTGTCACCGACCCATCTCCAATAGCAAATCTGACCTGGAACCAGCGCTGACCGTCTTCTCCGCGCTGTTGTACCAACACATTCATGGACTGCCCCATTGGGGCGGTTGCCATCGTTCGTGAGTCGAGATTCGGCTGTGAGCGCACATTGATCCCGGACGAACTCGGCACGAAAACCACGCACAAGATGCTCGGTGTTGGTGTGATGCTTGGTGTATAGGTCGCTGTCGGTGTATCAGTCGGTGTAAAAGTAGAGGTCGGTGTGGGGGTAATGCTCGGTGTCCATGTATAGGTCGGCGTATCACTCGGCGTTGGAGTCCAGGTGTGTGTAGGCGTATAACTGGGTGTTTGGGTCCAGGTCGCCGTCGGTGTGATGCTGGGAGTCCAGGTGAAAGTCGGCGTAAAGGTATGGGTTGGTGTTGCTGTGGGTGTATACGTCAGCGTCGGGGTCGGCGTAATGGATGGAGTCAGCGTGGCTGTTTCCGTTGGCGGATTGATGATCGGACGCCAGGTGGATTCATTGGCGAACACGACCGCGATCAGGATGATCACGACTACCACACCGCTCACGCCCCACACACCATACCGCCGCCGCCGCATCTGCCGGACCGCTTCTTCTAATCG
Source organism: Chloroflexota bacterium (assembly GCA_016234525.1). Lineage (GTDB taxonomy): Bacteria > Chloroflexota > Anaerolineae > Aggregatilineales > Aggregatilineaceae > JACRBK01. The sequence goes on along the minus strand of JACRBK010000176.1, from coordinate 1,404 downwards.
CAAAATATCGGTACGGCGTCCGAGGATGCGGAACGGGTCTTCTTTGGCGATGTCGAGCCAGCGCTGCGCGGCCTGTGGATCATTGTCGTCAATAGCAGTCTCGGCGCGCTCCATATGGCGGGAAAGCAGGTCCGAAACCACCATCCGGTAACGTGGGTCCTGGGCATAACTGCGTAATCCAGCAAGCAATGACCGTGCCTGACCGAGTTCGTTTTCATAATTCTGCGCCACCAAGGCCGAGGCGCGCTCGATGACATGCCGCGCTTCTGACATATCGGCCTCGTTCTGGCGGGCGCGTTGTAACAAGCTGTTGAGATCCTCATTCGCTGAGGCTAGTTCGGTGGCTGTTTCCAGCGCTTTGACGGCTTCTGAAGACAGGCGCAGCCGTTCTTCTAAGGTGGAGATCGACTCCATGCGAGTGATCGCTCCCTGCGCCTGGTTATAAAGCTGCGCAATAATACGATCCACCCGTTCTTCGATGTCGCTGACCAGCCGTTTCAGCCGTTCGCTGCTGGGCAGCAGTTGGCGCAGCCTTGCCAGTGTATTTAACAGGTGCTGTAATTCTTTGGCACGGTCGCTTAGGGTGCCGCTGGTCATATTTAATTGTACGGTTGCCTGATCGAACTGTTGGCGCACACTGCGCACCAGGTCGATCCGTTCTTTTGAGAGCGGATCATTCGGGACGACGCGCATGGCCCCTTCGTATTTTTGCAGTGCATTGTCCCAATCATCGGCTGCCAACAGCCGATCCCCTTCGGCGAGCATTTCGCGGGCAAGCGCCAGATCTTGAATATCCAGTAGGGCTTGTTCAACATCTTTCCAACTGGTGATCCCGGCACGTGCCGCCAGATCACGCGCTTCGCGGTACAGCCGTTCGGCTTCGTCATAATTTCCGGCGCGGACCAGTGAATTCGCCCGGTTATACGAAATACGCGCCTCAAACGGAATCCGGTGATCAGGCACGACACCGCGCAGCAAGTTATCTTCGGATTTCTGCCGATAATCTTGAGCCTGAGGGCTGTTGGGGTCTTCGGCCAAAATGCGGTTAGCAAGATCAATCGTGCGCTGGTAATCGCCCGAATAGTATGCTTGAGACATTTCCGGCAGCAGCGCGCTGGAAGCTTCAGAAAGTGTGGGCGGCGGCGGGACGACTGGCTCAGCCGCCGAAGTAGTTGTCGGCGCGGGATGCCTGACACGCGGCGCGGGGGATTGGGCAGCAGGTCGAGGGGCCTCCGTCTGAGGTTTGTCCAGACCATAACGTTGTAACAGACCGCGCACTTTTAACGCCAGATGAGGGCTGCGCTCGGCAGCCTGGTTCAGCAGATCAAACGTTTCCGGGTTATTAGGATCATGATCGAGCGCCTGGGCCAAAATATCGATGGCTTCGTCAATATCGTCTTCATC
>JACRBK010000175.1 GCA_016234525.1 Chloroflexota bacterium | reverse complement strand
TTTGAGCGCCTAGGATTCGAGGAGGCGTGCGGCGCCACCGGGACACTGGTCATGCACGAACTGCGCACCTCACGGCTGCATGTCCTCCCTTTCCTGAATTGGCGAAAGGCAAACTTCCCCAATGAGCCAGAAGAGAGCCTGTTAGCGCAGTTTATGGCGGAGGTGAATCCCTGGGATTACACCCCCGCCGAGTACCACATCAATCTAGAAATCAGCCGCGAGCCGGTTAGTCTCCGCTAGAGACACTGTCAGCCGCAGGCAAATCATAGGTGTGATCGCAGCAGTCGTCACCCTGCATCAAGGTTTTGGTGCGGCTGAACTTAATCTTGGGATTCAATCCCTGGCAGTAGCCGTAGTCCGACGCGCAGTAAAATGAATAACCAATGTCACCGGCATCCCGCTTGCGGAATTCGTCGGCCCACATACAGCGCGTGACACACATTTTCATGTGTTCCGGCGTCTGTTCTTCGATAGTGTAATCGAGATCGGTCCCCACCTGGTTCCATAGAATATGGAGCATAGCCGGAAGATTACGCTGGGGCAGCGGCAGACTTTCGATCCAGGCTCGAACTTCTTCAATCAGGTTTTGTTGGGTTATTTCCAGCACGCGCGGGCCAAATTCGTCCACCAGTTTTTTGAATAACTGGGCGCGCTGGCCGATCTCAATACTCAGACGACGCTGACGTTCTTCAGGTGTTTCGGGCATTACCATCTCTCCTCAAAGTGGTATAGCACGGTGACAGGGTGCAGTGTCGCTGCACCCTGTCACTCACATCTTAATGAAAAGCGGGCAGCCAATCACCATGCGCCGCGATCAGATCATCCACCAACGGCCAGATTTGATCCAGGCTAAGTTCGGCAGCAGTGTGCGGATCAAGCATAGCCGCGTGATAAATATGCTCACGTTTGCCGGTTAAGGCGGCTTCTACCGTCAGGGATTGCACGTTGACGTTGGTCTGCATCAGCGCGGCGAGATGCGGCGGCAGACTGCCGATCTTGGTGGGCTGAATGCCGTTTTTATCGACCAGACACGGCACTTCGACACAGCAGCCCTGCGGCAGATTATCAATCAGGCCGTGATTGGCGACGTTGCCATAAACGACGCGCGGTGTGCCGGTTTCGAGGCTGTGAATAATGCCGGAGCCATATTCGTGACTGCGGTGGACTTCGAACGGCTGATCGAGGTCTTCGAGTTCGTGGCGCAGTTTTTCCCATTCAATGATCTGGTGTTCGCAGCGGCGGATGTATTCATCCAGCGGGATGTTGAATTTTTCGATCAGATCCGGGCGATCTCGTTTGATAAACCAGGGAACATATTCGCTGAAATGTTCGCTGGACTCGGTGACAAAATAGCCCAGCCGGTCAAACATTTCGTAGCGTACCCGGTTCCAATCCGGCACGCGCCCTTCGGCGATCACCTGATGCACCAGCGGGTAAAGGTCCTGGCCGTCGCGCTCGAACTTGAGATAAAACGCCATGTGATTGATCCCGGCGGAGATATAGTTGATCTCCTCATACGGCACGCCGATATCCTCGGCGATCTGCCACGCCGTCCCCTGCACGCTGTGGCACAACCCGATCGTCTTGATGCGTGTGGCGCGGTTAACCGCCCAGCAGTTCATCGCCATCGGATTGACATATTGCAGGAATACCATATCGGGGTTGAGTTCTTCCATATCACGGCACATATCCAGCATCACCGGAATCGTGCGCAGGGCGCGCATGATCCCGCCAATGCCGAGCGTATCCGCGATGGTCGCCCGCAAACCATATTTCTTAGGAATCTCAAAATCGACGACGGTGGACGGTTTGTAACCGCCGACCTGGAACATCGCTATCGCATAATCGGCCCCATCCAACGAGCGGCGGCGATCAGTAGTCGCTTCAATCGTCGGGTGGATATTGAGCGCCTTGGCGATCTTGCGGGCGACGATCTCCGACGTGTGCAGCCGTTGTTCGTCAATATCGTGCAGGCTGATCGTGATGTCACTAAATTCGGGGAAACTGAGAATATCCCCCATCAAATTTTTGGCAAAAACGGTGCTGCCTGCCCCTAAAAAAGAGATTTTAGTCATTGATCTATTCCTTCTTATTGTTATAGCTGACAACGAACTGGTTAAAATAACTCAGCGAAACCTGCCATGTTTCGGCCTTCAAGGTCTCCTGCAAAAAGCCGTGTTTGCGCAGCTTCGGCTCCGCCGGAATAATCGCCTTAAAACGCGGCGCACGACCACTTTCGGCCTTCATCATCGGACGCCATTCATACGGCTTGTCAAAAGCGGTGAGATAGTCGATCTGGGCGTTTTCGCGGTTGTTCCATACGACCACCAGATCGGCCTGACGGGTGTCGCGCACATGATGAATCCCCGCCTGGCAGAGAATCTCAAACAGCGCCCGCCGCTGCGAGTCGGATAGCGCCTGCTCAAAATCAGCCAACCGCTCAGGGTGTTCGTGTATTTCGGCCATCTGCCGGTTCAGCGATTCTTTCATGTTGCTGTTCATTTTGAACGCGCGCAGCAGTTCAACGATCTTTTCCGAGGTGCGATCACGGCGCGCCAACAGGCTGCCCGCGTGAACAGATAGGCTCAGGCGCAGCCCGGCATTGACCGGCATTTGCACCGGATCAAGGTGCAGCGTCTCGCGGGCGGCTTCATAATGCGCCGGGATGGATTGTTCCGCGCCGCCGATTTCCAGACGCAGTTTTTTCGGATTTAACACACCGTGAATATGCAAACGGATCGTGCGCTGCGCCGGGATAAACCGGGGATCGCCTGACACGGGCGCGATCTGGAAGTCTAAGCGGTGGCCCGCCCATGCCTGGGTAAATTCCGTCAGGCAGGTTGAGCCGGTAGGCGCGCCCGCCGTTTCGCCGTCGTCTTCATACAGGCTAAAACGCCCATCCGCCCCGGCGAAGAGATGCACATCGAACACGTCAGGATTTTCCAGCCCGCCCCAGGTCACTTTGGGAGCCAGCAGCACAATCGCGCCCGCTTTGGCAAAAACCGGAATATCCGCCAGCCGCCCATAGATCGCGTGCCACCCGCTGTCATACTGTTCCCCGTTGAAGAAGTGATACCAGTCCCCCTCCGGCAGCCAGACCACCTGCCGCGCCAGCCGGGTAGCGGGATCAATCGGCGAGGTAAATGGAGCGGCGATCAACTGGTCGCCAAAGAGGTACTGCTGCGGGCAGGCATAGGCTTCGTCGGCGTCGGGATATTCATAATACATCGGCTGGATGAGTGTCAGCCCTTCGTTGGTGTTGCGCCACGCCATCGAATAGAGGTAGGGGATCAGCGCGTGGCGAAGCTGCATCGCATCGCGGGTAGCGCTGAGAACATCTTCGTTGTCGAATCCCCAGGGGCGGCGCTCATAAAATACGCCGCTGGTGCTGTGCAGCCGCAAAATCGGGCTGAAAGCGCCAAACTGCACCCAGCGTGTATAAAGTTCGGGTTCTTCCACACCGCCAAAATGCCCGCCGATGTCATGGCTCCACCAGCCGTAACTGACATTTGCCGCCGTCGCTGTCAGATAGGGCTGGAACGCCAGCGTATCCCAACTGACAATCGAATCGCCTGAAAAACCAATGGGATAACGATGGTTGCCTAACCCACCCCAGCGCGAGAAGATAAACGGGCGGTTTTGGCCGTCGCGCCCCAAGTCATAATAATGCAGATGGTTCAACCAGCGCAGCGGGTCCAGACCGGGCATAAACGATTTTTCGCCCTGCTGCCAGTCTAGCCACCAAAAATCAATGCCTCGTTTTTCGAGCGGGTGATGCAGCACCTCAAAATAGGCCGACATGAACACCGGATCGGCAATATCAAACAATACCGGCTGCTCGCTGGCAGGATCGATCCCCAGGCGTTCGGCCATTGCCGGGTACTGCTCCTCATGCGGGTGGACGCCTTCCGCCGGGTGCAGGTTTAATGCCGTGCGCAGGCCGCGCGTGTGCAGCGCCTGAATAAACCCATCAGGATCAGGAAATAAAGTGCGATTCCAGGTGTAGCCCGTCCAGCCGGTGCAAGCGTTGCCGGTTTGGGTGATATGCCAGTCCATATCGACGATACACACCGCCAGCGGAATATCATGGGCCTTAAAATCGTCCATCAAATTCAGCAGTTCGGTGTCCTGATAAGCCCAATAGCGGCTCCACCAATTGCCCAAAATCCAACGCGGGATCATGGGGGTTGTCCCCGCGATCTTGCCGTAATCCTGCTGGCAGGCGCGGTAGTCATGCCCATAACCGAAAAAATACAGGTCCAGCGCGCCAGGATGCGCCCCACGCGGCTCCAGCCATCCCTGCGGTGTAAAGGCCAGCGAGCGCGAATCGTCCACCACCACCCAGCCATCCCGCGAGACTAAGCCCGGTTCGAGCGGCACATAACCATCAGCCTGATCGAGTGTGCGCGTTGTCCCGCGCAGGTTGCCAGTATCAAGATCAGCAAAGCGCCATACTGTGCCGGATTCTTTGAGCGTGATTGACAAGTTTTCCGGCTGGAATCCTGTTTCTGCCGCCCGGTAACGCAGGTGCAAATGTTCCGTTTCGATCTCGATACCGCTCTCATCCTGCGCGGCCTGAAACACCGGAACCGGCTGCTGGCGGTACCAAAAGACCTGAGTAGGCCGGTCCTCAAAGGTGCCGTCCGGGTGATATTCCAGGCGGATCAAGCGTGATGTCAGCACGGTAAAACGCACCTGCGGCCCGCTGATCATCGCGTTGGGATCCGCCAGCGGCGCAAATGGGATTTGAAAATGGGGAGCTATATCGGGCATAGGTATCTGGCCTGTTGTGCAATAACGAAAAATGGGACAAAACGCGGGTTATTATACCGCTGCTGTGCCAGCTTTGCCCGTTCATGATCGCCTGTCATAAACGACTGTTTAAATGGTGTAGGCTTTATGCTACAATCGCCTGCATGAAGACTGAAACTACTCCACGAACCTACCGTTATTATGACCTGGTGATGGCATTATTCGTCACCGTATTGTTGATCAGCAATTTGCTCAGCAGCGCCAAGATCATTGACCTGGGTGCGGCGCTGGGTCCTATCGCCCTGATTTTTGACGCAGGGACGCTCGTTTTTCCGATCAGTTATATCTTTGGGGATATTCTGACCGAGGTCTATGGTTTCAAACGGTCCCGGCGTGTGATCTGGGTCGGGTTCGGCGCGAATGCGATGCTGGCCCTTTTTGTCTGGTTGGCGGGTGTGCTGCCCGGCGAGTCGGAATGGGCGGGTTATGCCGGGCAAGAAGCCTATGACTCGATCCTGGGCGGGGTGAATGGGCTGGTCGTCGCCAGTCTCGCGGCCTATTTCCTGGGCGAATTTTCGAACAGTTTTGTGCTGGCAAAGATGAAAATCTGGACCGAGGGGCGCTGGCTGTGGGCGCGCACTATCGGCAGCACGCTGGTCGGGCAGGCAGTCGATACCACCGTGTTTATGATCATCGCCACGCTGCTCGGCGTTTTTTCGTCCAATATCCTGGTGTCGTTGATCGTCACCAACTACATTCTCAAGGTGGGTTTTGAAGCGCTGTTGACGCCCTTCACTTATCGCGCCGTGAACTTCCTCAAGAGAGTCGAAAACGAAGACTACTACGACCGCCAGACCGATTTTAATCCATTCAAGATCGGTATATAGACTCCGATTATGCTCTATCTTGTAGCGACACCTATCGGTAATCTCGGTGACATCAGCCAGCGCGCATTGGAGACTTTGCGCGCTGTTGATCTGGTGGCGAGCGAAGACACACGCAAAACCGGGCTGCTGCTCAAACACTTTGACATCAAAAAGCCGCAGCTATCCTTTTATGAACACAACGAAAAGCGAGCCGGGCCAAAGATCATCGAGGCGTTGCAAGATGGCAAAACAGTGGCACTGGTGACGAGCGCGGGAACACCGGGCATCTCTGATCCGGGTTTCACACTGGTGCGCGACGCGGTAGAAGCCGGAATCCAGGTGACGATGATTCCGGGGCCGAGCGCGGTGATCATGGCGGTAGTGCTGTCGGGACTGCCCGCCCATTCGTTCACCTTTCGGGGTTTTCCGCCGCACAAAGGCGGGCCGCGCCGCCGTTTTTTGGGTGTAGATCAACACTCCCCGCATACGCTGGTTTTTTATGAAAGCCCGCACCGGCTGACCCGCTTTTTAGAGGATGCGCTGGTGGTCTATGGGGATCGTCAGGCCGCCGTGACCAACGATCTGACCAAGCTGTTTGAGACGATCAACCGGGGCAGCCTCTCCGAACTGCTAGCAATGTTCCAGGCGGCAGAGCCGCGCGGCGAATACACGGTGGTGATCGCCGGGAAAAACGACGATGACGATCTCTCCCCCGCCGGAGAAACAGAGGGCGGTGATTCGGATGAATAAAAACAGTCTGACCCCCCATAACAACCGCGCGGTTTTCGTAGGGGCGATGCTTGCGTCGCCCAGGGCAGGGCAAGCCCTGCCCCTACATCAACCACCGTGCTCCCCCTTTCTCTGCGCAGCGGGGAAAGGGGGCCGGGGGGATAGGGGTAAATCCGGGATGCAGCCAGCACGTAGGAGGCATCATGTTTAATGGGGCTGATGTCCTCTCCCTGCCGCACGGCGATCTACCTCTGCCTGCCTTTTTGCCGGACGCGACACGCGGCGTAGTACGCAGCATCGACAGCGCCGATCTGGAACGCTGCGGTGTTTCAGCATTGGTAATGAACACCTTCCACCTGATGCAGCATCCCGGCTCCACCACGATCAAAGCGTTGGGCGGGCTGCATCGCATGTCGGGCTGGCCGCATCCGATTATGTCGGATTCGGGCGGGTTCCAGATTTATTCGCTGATCCGTCAAAACGCAAAATATGGACGGCTGAACGACAGCGGCGCGATCTTCACACCTGACGGCAGCGCACGTAAATTCAACCTCACGCCTGAAAAAAGTATCCAGCTTCAGATGAGCTACGGCTCTGACATTCTGGTCTGCCTGGATGACTGCACCCACGCCAGCGACACCTTAGACGAGCAGAAAAAATCGGTCAAACGGACCGTCGATTGGGCGCGGCGCAGCAAGGCCGAGTTTAGGCGGCTGTGCGATCAGAAAAAATGGGGGGATACCCAACGCCCGCTGTTGTTCGCCGTGATCCAGGGCGGCAGCAGCCCGGACCTACGCCGCGAATGCGCCGAATCGCTGCTCGAAATCGGCTTTGATGGATTCGGTTATGGCGGTTGGCCGCTGGACTCAGAGAATCACCTGCTGGTGGATATGCTCGGCCTCACCCGCGAGCTGGTGCCGCTGCACCTGCCCTTACATGCCTTAGGCGTTGGACATCCTGCCAATGTGGTCGAATGTGCGCGGTTGGGCTACCCGATGTTTGACAGCGCCATGCCCACTCGTGACGCGCGCAACGCCCGCCTATACACTTTCACAACCGACGATCCACGCGACATCGGCCAGCCAGGGGCGAAGTGGTTCGAATACGTGTACGTGGGCGATGACCGGCATATTAAAGACTCCGAACCGCCATCGACGCGCTGCGACTGCGCCTGCTGCGCCCATTATTCGCTCGGTTATCTGCACCACCTGTTTAAAATCAACGACACGCTGTTTATGCGGTTGGCGACGATTCACAACCTGCGTTTTATGATGCAGTTGACTGAGCGGCTGCGGGAGATCGCACATGGCTAAACCTGCTCCCGATCCGCTCGAAGCGCTGGTGAGTGACATCCTCAAAAGCCCCAAATATAACCACGTGTGCGAAGAACTCGTACAGCATATCGGCGCAGACGAACTGGGCAAACGGCGCAATTTGAAAGAAGCGGTCAAAGCGGCAAAAAATAAGCTGCACCAGGTCGGCGGCGCATTTCTCGACGGCGGCGCGGCGGAATGGGGCGAAGCGTTGGCAGAAGCGGCCCGATCTGGCGATCTGCCTGCCGCGTGCGAGCAGATTATGAATCACCATGCATCGACCAGGGAGCGCCTGCCGATTTTGGAGGAGTTTTACACCGCCCTGTTTGCCGATCTGCCCCCGGTGCGCTCTGTGCTGGATGTGGCGTGCGGCCTGAATCCGCTGGCGATCCCCTGGATGCCGCTGGCCCCCGGCGCAGTCTATTATGCCTATGACATCTACCGCGATATGATCGACCTTCTCAATATGTTTTGGCCGCTGGTCGGCGTGCAGGGACAGGCCGCCGCGCGTGACATGAGCCGGTTTATCCCGCCGGAACGGGTGGATGTGGCGCTGGTGCTCAAAACGATCCCCTGCCTGGAACAGCTCGATAAAACCGCCGGGCTGCGCCTGATCGAGACGATCAACGCGGCGTTTCTGGTGGTGTCGTTTCCGGTGCGCAGCCTGGGCGGCTATGATAAGGGCATGGCGGAAAATTATGAAACCCGGCTGCACACCCTGTTAGAAGGCAAAAACTGGCCGGTCAAACGGTTTGAGTTTGCCACCGAACTGGCGTTTGTGATCAGCAAGCCGGAGGTTGAGGTTTCATGACGCGCCCTGAACAAACGGATATTGATAACATTGTCGAACAGCTTGCCCAGTCGAAAAAATACCGCGAGGCGGGCATCTGTGAGCAGACGATCCGCGATATTGTGATCACTGAACTCGAACGCCAGCGTAATCCTAAAGAAGCGATCCAGGCGGCGCGCAAAAAACTGCACGAAGTTGTGGCGCTCTACCTGGGCGATCCAGATTATGCGGCGGCGACTCGCCAGTTAGAAGCGGCCTTTGCTACAGGGAACCCGGAAACAATCAAAGCCACCTGCGCCGAGATTCTGCGCATCCACGACTCGACCAACGAGCGCATGATGCTGGTCGATACCTTCTATGCCCAGATTTTTGAGATCACAGGCCGCCCGAAGGTGCTGCTGGATATTGCCTGCGGGCTGAATCCGCTCACGATTCCCTGGATGAATCTGCCCCCCGATGCCTCGTTTTATGCCTATGAAATTCACCAGCAGCGCGTCGACTTTTTGAACCGCTTTTTGGCGCTGCAAGGCATCGGAGGCCGGGCGCTGGATCAGGATATTCTGGTGGATTATCCCGCCGAAGCCGGGGATGTCGCCATGCTGCTCAAGGAAATTCACCGCATGGAAAAACGTCGGCGCGGGATCGTGCTGCCGCTGCTGGATGCGCTGAAGGTGCGCTGGATTGTGCTGTCGTCGCCGACGCGCAGCCGCACCGGACGGCACGGCGTAAAAGAAGTCTACCGCGAACAGGTTCACGAAATTCTGGTAGATCGCCCCTGGACGATCACCGAGATCGAATTTGAAAACGAACTGGTCTACTGTGTAGACAAGTCTCCCGATCATGCTTGATTCGCCGCCCTCCCCTGCTGATGATCTGCTTGATCGCCTGGAACATTACCGCCAGTTTCTCAGCGCGGATGAACTGGCGCGGCTGGTCGAATCACTAGAACATCCCCGGCGGCCCGCTATCCGGCTCAATACGCTTAAGGTCGATCCCGCTGAAGCGCGGCGCACCTGGCCGGAGTGGTACGGCTGGGACGTGCAGCCGGTCCCGTTTTGCGCGGCGGGCTGGCAGATCACCCGGCAGGATCATCCGCTCGGCCAGACGCTCGAATATGATATGGGTCAGTATTATATTCAGGATGCGGCTTCCATGATCCCGGCGGAGTTGTTCAGCCCGGCCCCGGCCCCGCTGATTCTCGATCTCGCGGCGGCTCCGGGCGGCAAAACGACCCATCTCGCCAGCCGCTTTGAAGATCGCGCGCTGATCGTCGCTAACGACACCAGCGCCAGCCGGATCGCGGCGCTGCGCTCCAACCTGCAAACATGGGGCGCGGCGGGCGTGTTGATTACCACCGCGCCGGGCGAGCGGTTTGGGCGCTGGTTCCCCGAAATGTTTGACGCTGCCTTGCTCGATGCGCCGTGCAGCGGCGATACCCTGCGCATCAATTCCGGGCGCAAAACACGCACCGTTTCCGATCGGGAGCGATTAGCCCTCTGCCAGCGTCAATCGGCCCTGCTGATCAGCGCGTTTCAGGCGGTGCGCCCCGGCGGGGAGATCGTCTATTCGACCTGCACAATGGCCCCCGAAGAAGATGAAGCCGCCCTGGACGATCTGCTGCGCCTGTACCCACAGGCCGCTGAGATCGAGCGTGTGGCTCATCTGCCCGCGCTGGCATCGGCTCCCGGTTTGGCGGCGGATGGCGAGCGGATTTTTCAGCCCGGTGTGCGCCACGCCGTGCGCTTGTGGCCCCATCTTTACCAGACTTCTGGCTTTTTCGCGGCGCGGATTCGCAAAACCGCCGCGATTTCGGTGGACCCCGATCCGCCTCCGGTGCGATCCTGGACAAGCAGCGG
>JACRBK010000164.1 GCA_016234525.1 Chloroflexota bacterium | reverse complement strand
TCAACCCTGAATTTCTGGTGGCGGGGCGCAGTCCTGAATCACCGTTTCCTACCCCCTCCACTTTTGGCGCGGCCTGGATACGCTATTCTGAACTGGCCGCATTGGCCGGGCGCGCGGGGGAAATGAACGAGATCGTCATCCAGGTGCAGGGGAAAAATAGCGATGATCGCAGTGACCTGGATGCTTCGGTACGCCGCGAATTAGAAACATTATTCGCGGAACAACAAAACGGCGTTGTGCTGACTCGGAATCAGACAGCCAGTGGCGGCGTGGTCAAAGCCTTGATCACAGGTAATTTCCCCCTGATGCGCTTTTATTCCGGGCTGTTTCTGATCGGCGCGACCCTGATCACGGGGATTTTGCTGGCGCGCCTGGTGGAATCCGAACGGCGGCGGATCGGAACCATGCGCTCAATGGGGATCACCCGCCAGGAACTGGTCATCCATTACCTCACTTTTGGCGCGATCATCGGGGTTGCTGGGGGGTTGGCAGGCAGTGTCTTGGGTTATCTGAACTCGTTCTGGGTGATGCAGACCTTCCTTGATTATATTTCCGGCGGCGACCTGCCCGGCTTTGTGAACCGCCCGCAGATACCGTTTATGCTTTTGGGGTTTTTCGTGGTAGCAGCGGGGTCCACCTTTGCCGGGGCATATCCGGCCTGGGTTCAGTCAGCGACACCGCCAGGGATCGCGCTTCGTCCGGCAGCACCCAAAACACCAAACGCGATCAGCCGGATGAAGTTGAATTTCTTGCCCCTGGTACTGCGCCAGACGCTGCGGAATCTGCTGCGTACCCCTGGTCGCTCGATCAGCGCGGCGTTAGGCATGGCAGCGGGTTCGATGATGATGTTCTCAGCGCTGGCGATGTGGGATACCCTGGATAAAGGCTTCAGTGGTTATTATCGCTCCAACGAGTTTGACCTGCGGGTAGATTTTGACTCGTTTGTGGCAGATGAGACGCTCGAAGCCCAGGCTAACCAGATTGAGCATGTAACAGCCGCTCAAGCGGCACTGGTCGGACCTGTCACAGTTTTTTCTCAAGGCCAAGACCCCTACGATACGGTTGCCGTGGCCGTAGATGAAAAGAATCCCTTTTTCGAGCTGAAGTCAATCGAGGGGCAGGCGGCTTTTTCGAGCGCGGACGGGGTATGGATCGGCAATAACCTTCAGCGGGCCTTAGAAATCGAGGCCGGAGATACTGTTTCACTGCGCGCTTTTGGGCAAGATCGCCCGGTAAAAGTGATGGGGGTTGTTCCCTATGTGTTAGGGAATCCGGTCTTTATCCCGCGCAGCCTTCTCACTCAGTGGACTCCCGGTAATACTTTTCCAACGAATACCCTGCTGCTGCGCGCCGATGAAGGTCAGCAGGCCGCCGTGCGGGATGTTGTTGTTAAGAATCTGCCGGGCGTGATCGCGGTGGAGGTCTTTTCTGACTTCCAGACCGATCTGGATCACTATCTGGAATATTTTCGGGTAGGGACGATTATCTTCGGCAGTTTTGGCTATGTGCTGTCGCTGGCGCTGCTGTACAACACTGTGAACACCAGCCTGCGCGAACGTCGTGATGAACTGGCGGTGCTGCGGGCGTTAGGGTCCACGCAGCGCGAGATCGCAGTAACTGTGACTCTTGAACTGCTGATCATGGTGCTGCTGGGTATTTTGATCGGTGTACCGCTAGGGCGCGAAGCCGGATTCTACCTCAACCACTCCTATCGCACTGAGTTTTTCGGGCAGGTGGATGCGATGTTGTTTCGTTCCTATATTCTGGGGATTGTGAGCCTGTTGGTGATCGTCTTCCTGGCAGAGATTCCTGGCCTGCGCGCTGTGCAAAAAGCCGATCTGGGTCAGGTTAGTAAGGCACAGTCGTTTTAGTGTCTATAGGTGATCATGGGGGCACATCAGTCATGTGCCCCCGTCTCATATTATGAATATATGGGCTGCAGAGGAAGCCGGATGCTAAATGTGCTGCCTTTACCCGGCTCGCTTTTGACAGTAATCAGGCCGCTGTGTTTTTCAACGATAGTTTTGACAATCGCCAATCCCAACCCTGATCCCTCGATGTCTTCGTGCTGCACATGGCTGGCGCGGTAAAACGCATCGAACAGGTGCATTAAATCATCCTCGGCGATGCCGATGCCCGTATCGGTGATCTCGATAGTGGCATAGTCAATATCAGCGCACGCCGAGATAGTTACTTCCCCGCCGCTCGGAGTATATTTGATGGCGTTGGACACCAGGTTGTCCACCACACGGGTCATATAATGCTCGTCAACCGTGATTTCTGTGCTGGAGTCTGGCGCATTAAAAATCAGCTTGATCTGCTTTTGCTGGGCCACAATATAAAAATCCGCCAGGCATTTTTCAAGAAATGTTTTGAGCGAAAGCGTTGAAAATGTCAGGCCGGTGCCGGTTTCTACCTGGGCCACATCCAAAATATCCGTGACCAATCCGCGCATTTTTTGGATATTCTGCCGGATCGCTTGCAGCGCGTCGTTCCGCATAGGTTGGTGAGACTCGGCAATATCCAGCCGGCCTACCACTTCCGTGTAACCTAAAATTACGTTGAGTGGATTGCGCAGATCATGTGTTGCCATGCGGATAAATTCGTCTTTCATCCGGTTCAGGGCTTCAAACGACTGGTGATCCTGAAGGCGCAGCGCCTCAATTTCTTTGCGCTGTTGGACGAGCAGCAGATGATTTTCTACCCGCGCCAGCACTTCGCGGAACTTAAATGGCTTGATAATATAGTCCACGCCGCCGACTTCAAACCCCTTAACGATATTATCCGTGTCGCTGAGTGCGCTGATAAAAATCACCGGGATTTCGCGAGTGCGTTCATCGGCTTTAAGCTGCTGGCAAACCTGATAGCCGTCCATACCGGGCATAAAAATATCGAGCAGGATCAGATGGGGGAGATTCGCCTGGATCATCTTAAGCGCGACCGGGCCGCTGGGTGCTTCGGATACCTCATACCCGTGAGAACCCAACAGATCGGCCAATAGGCGCAAGTTGGATGGTGCATCGTCCACCATCAGAATACGGCGTTTATAGATACGATTAGCCAATGATTCCCCCTCGTTTGCCAATAACCACACTTGACCCGCTTCCAGAATATTGGGGCAAGCGGGTCAAGTGTAAATGCTACCAGATTTTTCGGTTTAGCGGCAACCACAGCCTTTATGGCTGCATTCTTCCGGTGGGGAATCATCAGTTACCAGTTCATAACTGTGTGGCAGTTTGGGCGCAAATGGGCAGCCCTGAACGCCGCCGCAGGTTCCACAGGCTACGCCGTCCTTAGACTCGCGGAGCTTGCCTTTGCGTACCCAATAATCGAGCATTCCCTCTAACATGTTGAGCGGAATCCCAAGATCGCGGGCCAGTTGGTTTAGCGTGCGTGGAGTTTTGGTAGTCTCGAAAGCAGACAATACTTGCCGGAGAGTCGTTGTCATGATTTAGGCCAGTCCCAAGAGCAATCCGCCCTGGTAAACGATCACGGCGGCAATCCACGATAGGGCGAGTGTGTAAGCGATCTGTAAGGCCATCCAGCGTGCGCCGAATTCGTGTCGCATGGCGGCAACGGTGGTCATACAAGGGACATAAAGCAGTACAAAAATATTGAAGGCGACAGCGGCCAGTTTGCCGCGCGTGTCTGATCCGGCGGTGTGCGCGAAGGCGACGGTTAAGGCTGTTTCGAGTGAAGATGTGTTTACCGTATCCTCAGATTGATTGAGCCAGTCGCCTTCAGGAAGATGCACACCGGGGATCAGGTTGGCGGTGCGCGGCACAATATTCGCTGTCTCTTGCACTGTCAGCACCGAGGCTTCGCCAAACGTCGAGATGATTTCCCGCATATCCTCGGTGAACCGTGTTCCTGATTCGCCGTCTGCGGCGCTGGCGGTTTCATTGACATAAATCAAGTTCATAGTCCCGACTACGGCTTCTTTGGCAACAAACCCAGTAATCAGTGATCCAGCAGACTCCCAACTACCAAATCCAGCGGGTTGGAATACAGGGGCGATACCCTGACTCAGCGATCCGAAAATGCTGTTATTTGCCTGAACTTCATTAAACCGACCTTTGTCTTTACCAGCCGGCAGCGCCAGCATAAACCAGATCACAATCGTGCTGGCAAGAATAATGGTAGTAGCGTTACGCAGAAAATCTTTGATCCGCCCTTTGACCTGCCGCAGAACATTCACCATATTGGGAACGCGGTAAGGGGGCAGTTCGAGCATAAACGGTTGGGGAGATTTGTGGCGATACACGGTACGTTTGAGGGCCAGCCCGGTCAGTAAGGCAACAGCGATGCCTATGAGATACATCGCAAAAATGAGATTGCCCGACTTAGCGCCAAAAAAAGCGGTTCCGAAAACCACATACACCGGCAGACGCGCTCCGCAGCTCATAAAGGGTGTGAGGAAAGCGGTGAGCTTGCGGTCATTCTCATCTTCGAGTGTACGAGTGGCATAGATAGCTGGGACGGTGCAGCCGAAACCAACCATCAGCGGCAAAAAACTTTTGCCGTGCAGCCCGATCATACGCATTACCCGGTCCATCACAAAAGCCGAGCGCGCCATATAACCGGTATCTTCGAGCAGAGCAACCGCCAGGTAGAGGAAAAACAGCACCGGCACAAAAACCAGTACTCCACCTACGCCCGCGATCACACCATCGACCACCAGTCCTTCGACCCACGAGTCTTGCAGTCCAACGACCCCCAGCAGAGCTAGCGCCCAGCGTGTCAGTGGGCCGCTGATCACACCGTTAATCCAATCAAGAAATGGCGCGCTGACATTCGCGGTAAATTGGAAGATAAGCCAGACCATCACCAGAAAAATCGGCACGCCCCAGATCGGGTGGGTGACAAACCGATCCGCTTGATCCGAGCGCGTTTCGAGTGTCTGCGTAGGCCGCTTCAAAACGCCGCCAAGAATCTGGCTGATGAAGCTGTAACGCCGATCTGTGATCAATGTTTCAGTATCATCCCCGACCTGATCTGCTATCTGCTCGCTGATCTGTCGCGCGTGTTCCAACAAGGATTGGTGACCTGACTCGATCAGCCGGGCAGAAAGGTCTTCATCATTTTCGAGCAGTTTGATTGCCAGCCATCGGGGCGGATAAACACGACTCAGGGATTCGTGTTTTTCGATCTCGGTTTGAAGTGTGTCCAATGCACTGTTCAAATCCGGCCCATAATCGATCCGGACAGGCGTTGTAGGCCGTGTATGATCGGTGAATTGGAGCAGCGTTTCTTGCAGTCGTTGAATACCTGTACTCTGCCCGCCAACCGTTTCTATAACCGGGATTCCCAACCGTTCGGCCAGCCGGTCCAGCGCGATTTCAACGCCGCGTTTATGAGCCATATCGGCCATATTGAGAACTAGAATCACCGGCACTTCCAGTTCGAGTATCTGGATCGCCAGGTAGAGGTTACGCTCTAGGTTGGCCTCATCCGCGACGGCTACAACCAGTTGGGGATGTTCGTGGATAATAAAATCGCGCGCGATGACTTCTTCGGAAGAATAAGCGTTTAGACTGTACGTGCCGGGCAGATCGACGACAGTGATAACTCGATCCCCGATATGGGCTATCCCATCTTTTCTTTCAACGGTTTTGCCCGGCCAGTTGCCGACATGCTGGTGTGAGCCAGTCAGGGCATTAAAGATCGTGCTTTTGCCGACGTTAGGATTACCCGCCAGTGCAATGGTGATCTGGCCCGTGTCTATCAAGGGTTAGCCTTTATCGGAATGAGTTTTGTAGGGGCAGACCTGAATTTTATGAGCCATGCCGCGCCCAATGGCTAAACGGCAGTCTTGTTTGACCGCCAGGATCAGCGGCCCAGCAAAGCAGTTTTGCACCACGCGCACCTGCAACCCGGCAGTAAGTCCCAGGTCGGCCAGGCGTTTGCGCAGACGCCGCCCTTCACCAATTCTGATCACTTCTACCGTTTCACCGGGTGAAACCATGCTCAGCATCATCATTGCTTGGGGAGGTTGATCCGCGTTTGACATGATGTTCCTTAGATTGAATAGTGAATAAATTAAATGCTGTTGAGAATGATTCTCAATTGCGAACCATTCTCAACCATTCGAGTTAAATTGTCAAGCACTCTGTGTTGAATTCCATCTCGTAGACGTGCTGATTGTCACATTAACAAATGCGGGGCAAAATTTCGCCCAGGGGCATATCGACCACCCGCCGCCCGCCGATAGCCGTATGGGTCACGACCATGCCAGGGTGTTCACTGACCACCTGCCCGATGATTGCGGCATCCTGTCCGAGCGGATGCTGGCGCATGGCCGCTAAAACAGCATCCGCATGTTCGGCAGGGACCACTGCCACCAGTTTCCCCTCATTAGCGACATACAGCGGGTCCATGCCTAACATTTCACAGGCGGCCATCACCGCCGGGCGCACCGGGATCGCTGATTCATTCAGCGTGAATCCGACTCTTGAGCTATCCGCCAGCTCGTTGAGGACCGCCGCCACGCCGCCGCGTGTAGCGTCGCGCAGGCAGTGAATCTCGCGGGTGACGCTCAACATAACATTCACCAACGTATGCAGAGCGGCGCTGTCGCTGACGATCTCAGTTTCAAAGTTCAAGCCTTCGCGCACCGACATGATCGCCATCCCATGATCGCCAATCGTTCCGCTGACGATGATCTTGTCACCAGGGCGGGCGCGATCTGCCGCGATATGTACGCCAGCAGGAATAAGGCCGATGCCCGACGTATTGATAAACACGCCGTCGCCTTTGCCCTTGTTGACCACTTTGGTATCGCCGGTCACAAGCTGGACGTTGGCGGCTTTGCAGGCATTCGCCATCGACGTGGCGATACGACCCAGGTCATCCATCGCCAACCCCTCTTCGAGAATGTATCCTGCCGAGAGGAATAAGGGCTGTGCGCCGCTCATCGCCAGGTCATTGATCGTACCATGGACAGCCAGGCTGCCAATATCGCCACCGGGGAAAAACAGCGGATTGACAACAAAAGAGTCGGTGGTGAACGCCAACCGGACGCCGTTAATATCTAGCACGGCCTGGTCATTCAGCCCGGCTAGCGCTGGATTATCAAACAGTGGGACAAATAGATGCTGGATCAAATCAGCGGAAAGCCGCCCGCCGCTGCCATGCCCCAACACAATCCGGGGATAATCACGCAGTGGCAGTGGGCAAACAAAACCTTGAAAATCAGGTAAATCAGTCATGATGGGTATCTGCTGTGTTGTTTAACTGTGGGGATGCAATGATAACAGGTTTTGCCCAGAAAAACAGAGGGTACAGAGCGAGTCTTTTGTCATAATTCTGACTCGCTCTGCACCCTCATGGGAAATACTGATAGCTGTTTAGACGCTGGCCTGCTGCGTCTGTCCTAATGTGATCCCTCGTTCGAAGGCGGTGAGATTGATCGCTTGCAGATGAGCTTTGCGCGTGCCTAATTTTTCGATCAGCACATGTTCGACAGTGGCTCGATCTACTAGGGCGCGGTGTATGAGCATCGCCCCTAGCATAATCATGTTGCTCACGCGCACATCACCAATTTCCGAAGCCGTTGCCGTTGCGGGGAGCATAACCACCTCAAGATCGGTACGGGTGGGAGGATGTACCATCATTGAGGAGTTGACTACCAGCAGCCCGCCCGGCGTAACCATCGCCTCATATTTTTCCAGCGAGGGATTGTTAAAGATGACGGCGACGCTGGGATGCTTGCACACCGGCGATCCAATCGGCTCATCGCTGACGACAACGGTACAGTTCGCTGTTCCGCCGCGCATTTCCGGCCCATAAGACGGAATCCAGGTGACGTGTTTTTCTTCGGCCAGGGCGGTGTAGGCTAAAAGTTGGCCGACAAACATCACGCCCTGCCCACCAAAACCGGCAAAAATGATTTCTTCGTGCATGGCAAGCCTACTTTCTTTTCAGCAGCGGCTGAACGGCATCGGCTACTTTGTAGTCGCCCAACGGGTAGTAGGGAACCATATTGTCTTCGATCCACTTCATCGCTTCAGGTGCGCTCATGCCCCAGTTGGTTGGGCAGGATGACAGCAGTTCAACCATCGAAAAGCCCAGCCCGGCTAACTGCGCCTGGAAAGCAACCCGCACAGCTTGTTTGGCCCGGTTGATTTCTTTCACATTGTGCAATGACCGCCGGACCACATACGCCGATCCCGTCATACCAGCCAGCATTTCGGCCATGCGGATCGGGAAGCCTGTCGTCTCGACATCGCGCCCGGTGACTGAAGAAGTTGTACGCTGACCCGGCAGTGTTGTTGGTGCCATCTGTCCGCCGGTCATGCCATAAATCGCGTTGTTGATAAAGATGGTGGTGATATTCTCGCCGCGTGTGGCGGTGTGGATAATTTCGCCAATGCCAATCGCGGCCAAATCACCATCGCCTTGATAAGTGAACACCACATGATCCGGCATTACCCGTTTGATCCCGGTAGCCATCGCCGGAGCGCGTCCATGTGCCGCTTCTGCGCCGTCCATGTTGAAATATTTATAGGCTAGCACGGAACAGCCCACCGGCGAAACGCCGATAGTACGTTCGCGCACGCCCAGTTCGTCTAACACTTCAGCGACGATACGGTGCGCAATGCCGTGCGTACAGCCGGGGCAGTAATGGGTTGGGACCTCAAGCAGCGACTCAGGTCGCTGGTAGACGATTTGTTCTTCAACCAGTGCTTCTACTGCTGTCATGGATAATTCTCCTATTCACCACTGGTCAATTTTTCGTACAGTGTCGTGATCTCGTGATAGATCTCCTCCGGGACCGGCACAACGCCGCCCATCCGCCCGTAAAAACTGACGGGAACCTGTCCGCCAGCGCTCAGGCGCACATCGTCTACCATCTGCCCGGCGTTCATCTCGATCACCAGGAAAGCATCGACCTGATCGGCCAGGGTGGACAGTCGTTTTTCGGGGAAGGGCCAGAGCGAAATCGGGCGCAGCAGGCCGACTTTCATGCCTTCGCGCCGGGCCTGTTTGACCGCCGTCTGCGCGATTCGCCCGCTCATGCCATACCCCACGACGACCAGCTTGGCATCGTCGGTCCAAAGTTCGGCCCAACGCTGCTCATGCTTGCGGATTTCGGCCAGTTTTGCTTGCAGCCGCAGATTGACTTCCTCTAAGGCCGGGGCGTTGAGTTCCAACGAGGTGATGATATTCGGCTCACGGTTGACCGCGCCGGTGAGTGCCCAATCGGGCCGGTTTTTGTGGACCGGCTTCATCGGTGGCAGTTGGGCGGGTTCCATCATCTGACCGAGCAGGCCATCAGCGACGACAAACACCAGCGTGCGATATTTTTCGGCTAAGTCAAAAGCTTCGACCATCAGATCAATTGCTTCTTGCACCGAGGCAGGCGCCAGCACAATCGCGTGAAAATCGCCATGCCCGGCGGATCGTGTCACCTGAAAATAGTCTGCCTGTGAGGGATCAATATTGCCCAGGCCAGGGCCGCCGCGCATCACATCGACGACCACGCACGGCACTTCGGAGCAGGCGATATATGAAAAACCTTCTTGCATCAGGCTGATGCCGGGGCTAGAAGATGAGGTCATCGCGCGCGCGCCGGTGCAGGCCGCCCCATACACCATATTGATCGAGGCTACTTCGCTTTCCGCCTGGATAAACGCGCGCCCCAGGTCCGGCATTCGCCGGGCCATGTGTTCCAAAATTTCAGTTTGAGGGGTGATAGGGTAGCCAAAATACGCTTCTAATCCGGCGCGGATCGCCGCTTCGGCAATGGCTTCATTCCCCTTCAAGAGTTCGACTGCCATAAGTTTATTGTTCTCCTGCTGCCTCAGACCGCCGCTTGTACCGGGCGGACTTTGGGCGAAACCTGGCGATACACGGTGATACACACATCGGGACAAGCAACGGCACACAGGGCGCACCCCGTGCATTGGCCCTCAGGGTCAACCAGTGTGGCGGGAAAATACCCGCGCACGGTCACATAATCGGTGGACATGGCGATGACATTCTGTGGGCAGGCAATCGTACAGAGGGTGCATCCTTTGCAGGTGGCTTCGTTGATTTCGATGCGTCCCTTAGCCATAAAATTTTACTCCTTAAACTCTTTATGTTTGTTAATTTAAGCAGGGGTGACAACCCCTGCGCTGTCGAAACGACCTGCGTTAATCGCCAGAGGGGATTTCTGGGACGGAAAATTTGGGAACATGGAACAGTTTCTCTGCGGCTTCGGCGAGTTCGGCGCGGAACTTAGGATGCGCGATTTCGACCAACTGTTTCGCCCGGTCGCGGATCGTCCGCCCATAGAGATCGGCTACGCCGTATTCGGTGGCGATGGAATGCACATCGTTGCGCTATGTAATCACGCCCGATCCAGGCGTTAGAGTGGGGACAATGCGGCTGATCGCGCCATCTTTCGCGGTGCTAAGCAGAGCGATGATCAGCATTCCGCCGTTGCTGCGTGATGCGCCGCGTACAAAGTCTACCTGCCCACCCACACCTGAATAAAAGCGCGTGCCGATGCTGTCGGCGCACACCTGCCCGGTGAGGTCAACCTGGATCGCCGAGTTGATCGATACCATCTTGTCGTTTTTGGCGATGTT
>JACRBK010000178.1 GCA_016234525.1 Chloroflexota bacterium | reverse complement strand
GCGTCGAAGATTTCAGCCTGGGGACGGCCACCCTCGAAGATTTGTATCTGACGCTGGCGGGGAAAGAGCTAAACAAGCTTTCAGCTTTCAGCCCTCAGCCTTCAGCAAAAGCAGATGCCTGACGCATTTTTGATTAGCTGCGCTTGGACTTGGCCTTCTGCTTAGCCTGATCCAGCGCCGCCGGGTTGACTTCGTGATGGATAAAGACGGATTGAATAGTCTGGTTCAGGGTTCCGAATACACCTTCGAGCGCGGGAATGTAGACCGGGTCCACCAGCGTCAAAAAGGCCGAGGTGCGGGCCTTCATTCGCTCGCACACCACATCGAGCGCCTGAGTCGGCACGCCGAGATCGATCTGATCCGCCGCCGCGCCGCCGACGACCGCCCCGGCTGCCGCGCCAATCGCCACGCCCAGCGGCCCGCCGAGCAGCCCGACCAATGCTCCCGCCGCCGCCCCCGCGACAGCGCCTTCAGTGGAATCTACATCGACGGTTTCGGTAATGGTGGTATTGCCAAACGCATCTTTCGTCACGATCACAGCGTCCAGGAGGGGGATTTGGGTTTCTGCCGGGAGTTTGTTGACGTTTTCAAAATACAGTTCGGCTCCACCTGCCGCGCCGAAAACCACAATGACTAGTTCTGCTTTGCTCATACTGGCATCCTATTCTCTAAGACCACCTATTGCCGGGCCTGTTTAGTTTTAATTATATGCCGAAAATATCCGGCTAACCTGACAGGGGACCGATAAAAGAATGACAATGAACGCCCATTCACGCACCCAACCGTTTGTAACCCAATTGTTTGATCTGACGCTGATCCAGCTTGCCAACTGGCGTTGGTCGTGGCGCGGTATGTTGATCACGTCACTGGTCGCGCCGCTGTTTGGGATCGCCGGGCTGAGCGTTTTCGCCCGCGACACTGATCCCGGCACGCTGGGCTATATCCTCACCGGAAATATGGTGATGTCGCTGTTGTTCGGCACGTTCGATAAAGTGGCGGCGCATTTTGCCTATATGCGCATCGTGGGACGGCTGGCGTTTTTCGCTACGCTGCCGATCTATCGCGCCGTGCTGATTCTGGCGACGGTGTTGGCATTCTTGGTGTTGGCGCTGCCCGCCGCGTTGATCACCTTGCTCAGCGGGATGCTGATTCTTAATATTTCGCTGCACCCGAGTCCCTGGCTGATCGTCACTATCCCGTTGATCGGGGTGACGATGTGCGGATTGGGGGCGCTGATCGGGATCATCGTGCGCACGCCGGAAGAAGTCGGCAATCTGAGCGCGCTGATCACGTTTCTGCTGGTAGGATTCGGCCCGGTGATCCTGCCGCTGGATCGCTGGCCCAGCATTATTCGGACGCTGAGTTATCTCTCGCCTGCCACGTATGCCGCATCGGCGCTGCGCCAGACGATTTTAGGGATGCCGGATCGTATCCCGCTCGGCATTGATCTGATCGTACTAACGGCGCTGTGGGGTGGTTCGTTATGGATCGTGGGGAGGCGTATGGATTGGCGGCAGACTTGAGTTTTTATGAGGGGAACTAACAGTTGGCTATAACTTGGTTGACAAGTTTCTAAAATGAACTTAAAGTGTATTTACAGTTAACGTCCGGGTTTGAGTTTAATAGTCTCATCCGCTGATGCACTATTCAGACACATGAAGGAGGCTACATCGATTAAACATCACACTCTCAGCTTCTTCATTTCCCGGTACGAAGTTTCATAAGATACAGCGCCGGCGGCTTTCCCCCCTTCCCCACTAAGCCGGCGCTGTATTATTTTTTCCCCGCGTAAGAACTTCAACAGAAACACCCGTTTCGCTTGGCGCTGGTTGGACCCCTCATTATCATCTGCACTATGGATACTCAACGTGTATTAATTGTGGCGGATGATCCGTTGGCGCGCGCCGGGTTAGCGGCGCTGCTGGGCGGGGCAGAGGGCTGTCTCGTCGCCGGGCAGACCTCGGCGCGGGACGATCTGCCGGCGGCGCTGGATGTCTACCGCCCGGATGTGATCGTCTGGGATCCCGGCTGGGACCCTGATTTTTCTGCTGATCTGCTGCCCGATTTTGGTGAAAACGCGCCGCCGGTGGTGGCGCTGCTGCCTGATGCGGGGCAGGCGGGGTCGGTGTGGGCCAGCGGAGTACGCGGCCTGCTGCGTCGTTCGGCCTCGGCGGAACAACTCACTGCCGCGATCACGGCAGCCCGCCTGGGGCTGGCCGCGCTCGACCCGGCCTTAATGGGCGCGCTGCCGTTGGCGACCCCGATCTCAATCGCGGCGGAACTGACTCCGCGTGAACTGGATGTGCTGCGCCTGCTGGCACACGGTCTGCCCAACAAGACCATCGCCCGCCAGTTAGAGATCAGCGATCACACCGTAAAGTTTCATCTTAACGCCATCTTAAGCAAACTCGGCGCGCAGAGCCGCACCGAAGCGGTGGTGCTGGCGATCCGGCTTGGGCTGATTACGGTGTGACGAAATAAGCGCCGCAAGGCGCGCCCGGCAAATTATGACCAGGAAATATGAATGATTGTGATCTCGCCCCCATCTTCTCGGCGGGGTTGGTGTTCGTCGTAATAGACCGTGAAGTGGGTTCCCTCTGGGGCCAGGCGGCGCATGTACCCATAACAAACGCCGTACCAGATGTCATCAGGCTGCGGGACTCGAAAGATCAATCGAACGTGATGGGCGTCTATCACCTCGCAGCGGATTTCGCCGATGTCTGTTCCCCGATTATTCATCTGATAAGCTGTGTCCATACTGCGCAGAATATCTATCAGGGGAAGCTGAGCCAATCCAGGCGGCATAACAGCATTCTCGACCTGTTTCATGCCGATGCTCACAAAATCAAGCATCTGCATCGTCCGGCTCTCTTTCATATCGTTTAAGATATTGATGAACATCTGGGCCGGATACCAGGCTTGCGGTTGGATATTGGTCAGACCGTGTTTCTTAAAGATCGAGTGAATACTCTCTCCCTCAACGGCGTTCTGAAAATCCATCAATACTTGACCGAGATACTCATGATCGGGGTGGAATAATTTGTAGGGGGCCATGATGAGTGTCTCCTGAAATAGTTAAGCTTTCATAAAATTATAAATCAGTCCGTAGGTAGAATCATAAAAACTTGATCAAAAAACGATTCTTTTTACAAATGATTGATGTTACTGAAAAGTGGAGAGTCGAAGGAGAAAAACAAACGATCCCTTCCTCTGCTCCGAGAGGAAGGGATCGTCTTGGGCTTATGGCTGAAACAGTTTTCAGCCGTTTATTGGATTATTTGACGAAAAACGCTGTGAAATACATGATCGCGATCCCCGCGACCAGCCCGGCTAAGTTGAGCCAGGACAGCGCCACTTCATGGTGCCGCGCCGCATCACGGACCAGCAGGCGCGAGACTTCGTAGATCACCTGCAAGATCGCACCCGCGCCGATGCTCAAGAATAACACGGCCAGCAGGGGACTGAACGCAAATCCGCCGATCCACGCGCCGATCACTGCCGGAACGCCTGCGATCAAGGCCAGCACCACGAAGTGGACTAACCGGGGCTGTTCGCTGACCACCGGCGCGGCGATCCCGATGCCCTCGGTGATGTTATGCAGCGTAAAACCGATCACCAGGAAAGTCCCCAACGAGGCCGCGCCGACAGCAAACGCCGCGCCAACAGCCAGCCCTTCGCCCAGGTTATGAAAGCCGATCCCCACCGCGATCATATAAGCCAGGTACAGTCGCGACTCGTTCCGGTTGGCGTTGCGCCCAATGGCAACAATCGCCAGAAAGGTCAGCAGCGTGATCAGGATGACCAGCGACTCGCCCTGGAATATCCCCGGCACTTGCGGCGCGATTTCCAGCGCTTCGAGCAGGGTATCGGCGAGCAGGAAGATCAGCAGGCCCACCGTCAACGCCAGCGCAAAGTTCATCCACTGGCGGCTGATCCGCCGCATGAACGGATACCACAACAGGCCGAGCGCCACCGGCACAACGCCGACATAGATTCCTAGCAGCCCATAGGCCAGAAATTGATCTCCATCCGCGACGGGCGTTTTGATAGCGACTTCAACCGGCACAGAGAACGCCAGCCCGGTGCTGGTCAGCAGTTTGATCTCGTGCGCTTCACCTTCTACCCAGGGGTAGGGAATGCGCAAGGCGGCGGTTTCCAGGCGGCTGAGTTGGCGATCTCCGCGTTCAAATTCAAACGCCCAATAAGCATCATCCACGGTCACCTGCGCCAGCGTCACCGGATCGGGACCGCTGTTGATGATCTCAACCAGAAAACCCTGGTCATCCAGGCTGACCCGCTGCGTCTGCAATTCCTCGACTGGGGGGGCATCACCTGTGAAGATCGCCGTAGGATCCCCGATGATAAACAGGCCCAAGACCAGCGCCAGCGCCAGCAAGGGCAGCACTCCGATCAATATCGTACTGTAACGGGGGGCGGGAACTTCCGCCGCCGGATTAGTGGTCGCCATGGGCTGTTGTCTCTTCCCCGGCGGGCTTGACTGCCGCGCCGTCTTCGTCGTCAGGAATCACTGCCACGCCGTCTTCACTCACATGGAACATGCCCATCCAGCCCAAATCGGCAAACTCGCTCTGGTGGGCGTGGAACATAAACATGCCGGGATACCGGTACTGAAACTCCAGAATGCCGCGCTGTCCCTGGCATTGGGTCACCGTATCCACCCGGCGCAGCGTGGGTTCCAGCGTGGTGCCGTGATCGTAATAGTCGAAAAAGTTCGCATGGAGGTGCAGCGAGTTGATCAGGTCAAACTCGGTCAGATTGACCAGATAGATCCGCACCAACTCGTTCATTTTGAGCGGAATGGGATCGTTGTTGTAGGCGAAGGCGATGGAGTTGACCGCGTAGACTTCGTTTTCGTTATCGAAGTTGGTGTCAAACGCATTCATCACCATCACCATTTCGCGCGCGGGGGGCCGCCCTTCTTTGGGATCGATGATAAACGCCCCGTACAGCCCTTTGTGAATATGGCGCTTGAGCGGGATCGCGTGGCAGTGATACAGATGGCAGCCGAACGGCTCCGCGATAAATTCATAGGTAAAAGTTTCGCCCGGCTGGATATGGCCGGGTCCGGTCAGTTTGGCGGACATGCCCGCCATTTTGGCGCTGATCGGGACGCCGTCCATCGCTGCCGGGTGGATGCCGTGAAAATGGATGGTGTGAGGATGGCTGCCCGCATTCACAAATTTAACGCGCACCAGATCACCCTCGGTGGCGCGGATCGTCGGACCTGGAATCCGCCCGTTATACGTCCAGGCGGGGAAAAAGAGTCCTGGTGCGATCTCCACTTCTTTGTCAAGCGCCACCAGATCAAATTCGCGCACGGTGCGCCCATCTTCTTCATACACCCGATCCCCGGTGTTAAAGTCGGTCAGGATGTCGGACGGGTGAAAGCCGTTGCGCATATGGTCGACTTCGCCCACTGTGCCAAACAGCGCGCCCGAATGAATATCGTGAGAGGTTCCCCCGCCGTATTGGCGCTGAGGCGAGGGGGAATCGCCTTGATCGGCGACTCGTGCGGCGATAGTTGCGCCCGCTGCACCCAGAATACCGAGTAAAAACCGTCGTCGTGAGGTGACTGCTTGTTTCATTACAATGATTGCCTCAAATTTAGGCTCGTCTAAACTTAAATATGATTATAGCGAATATATTTATCATGTCAAACATAAAAATCAGACAAGGCGAAAGCTCAGCGGTGTGCACCGCTGAAACGCCGGAGTTAATTTAACAGGGGAAGTCTGGGTTATATATCGCCGTGTGCCTGGTACCATTCATAGGTATCGCGCAGGCTTTGCTGGATCGGGATGCGCGGCTCACCCAGTTCGCGCCAGGATTTTTGGCAGTCGAAAAACATCATGCGCGTGCTGAGCTTGAGTTGATTCCCTTCCATCGGGATCGGGATTCCCAACCGGCGCAGCGGATCAACCACTTCCGCCAGCAGATACAACGCCCAGTCTGGCAGCACGACCAGATCGCGCATCGTCCGGCCTACGGCTTGCGCGGTGAGCCGGGTCCAGGCTTTGTGGGTCACATCGACCGCGCCAAGCAAATAACGTTCGCCAGTGCGCCCGCGCTCTGCCGCCGCGATATGCGCCGCCGCTACATCCCGCACATCGATCACGGTGGTTCCGCCCGGCGGCAGGGTGGGGGGAACATGCCCGCGCGCCATTTCTAACACGACACTGCTCGAAATCTGGTTCAGATCACCCGGCCCGATGATCACAGCGGGGTTGAGGATCACGCAGTCCAGCCCTTCGCGGATCGCCCGGTAAACTTCGGCTTCCGCCAAAAATTTGCTGTGACCGTAGGGCGTGAGGTGCTGATCCCAATTAAAACGCACGTTTTCATTCACCGGATGCAGCCTGTCGGCATAACCCATCGAGGCAGCGCTGCTGGTGAAGATCACTCGCTTGACGCCTTTGGCTTTGGCCGCCCGCAGCACTTCGTGCGTGCCGTCGACGTTCACGTGGTAAATGTGCGCCGGGTCGCTGCGCCAATAGTCCGCAATAGCAGCGACATGAAACACCCAGTCGATACCGTCCATCGCCGCCAGCAGCGACTCATAGTCGTTGACGTCGCCGATCATATGCTCACAGTCGATGTTCGCGACGGCGTCCAGGCGGCTGGTCGTGCGGCGCAGAATCCGCACCTGATAGCCTTTTTCAGCCAGCGCGCGCGCGATATGTGATCCGACAAAGCCTGTTCCCCCGGTAACCAGCGCGGTGATCATAGATGTGTTCTCCCGTGAAATACAGCTATCAGCCGTCAGCCTTCAGCTATCAGCAAAAGCGGCCCCGCCCCCTACATCCCCTCCCCACTGCGCTTCGCTGGTGGAGAGATGAAAGACCGGGCGCGGAAAGCAGCGCCCCTACAACACCGGGTCGACTGCGGTCCCCTCTCCAACACAGTTGGAGAGGGGGGAGGGGGTGAAGTCGTTTAGACCCGGTAATCGCCGTTTTTGATCAACGTTTTGCCATCGACGACCAGCGTCGGCCCACCGATCACGCCGTCCAGGTGGATCGGCGCGCGGTTTTGGCCGCCGTAACTTTCCAGCGCGTTCAGGCCGATGGCGATATGTACCGTTCCCATCACTTTTTCATCGGTTAAAACATTACCTTGCAGCCGCGCGTTGGGATTCGTGCCGATGCCCAATTCGCAGACCACGCGGCAGCCTTCGCCGTAGGGTTTGCGCTCGCCCTCGGTGATGATCTCGGTCAAACGCTGCGCTTCACGCCCGCCATCGATTTTGACGACGCGCCCACGCTCTACCGTCAGCCGGATCGGTTCTTCGATCAAAATGCCGGGGTAGGATTTATCCACGACGAATACGCCGTTAGTACGATCTTCAATCGGGGCGACGAAACATTCTCCGGCGGGCAGATTGCCATGTTGGCGCGGTAAGTGGAACAGGCCCGTATCGCGCATCACTTTTCGCCCGGTGATGTCCATTTCAAGGTCGGTGCCGAGTTTAGTTGTCACACGCACATGCGAACGCCCATCGAGTTGATCGCCCAGGCGGTTGGTCAGCATGGCGATATGCTGGTAATCGGCGCTCAGTTCGTGTTCGAGAATGCTGGGGTTGATCATGGGGCCAGATGCAAAACGCGCCTCACCACTTTCAATCGCCTGCACCATTTCGAGCGCGCGCGGGGTTTCGATTTCGGGATTGCGGCGGTGTTCGAAGATCAACACCACATCCACCTTCGTCACCAGATCATACAGTGCTGCCGGATAATGAGGCAGAGGGCGGGTCGCATCGGGCACGGTGTAGGACCACATTTCCGCGACGCCCACTTCTGCGATCCGCTCGACTAACTGCTGGCGCATAATCGCCATCGGCTCGTCGGTGATCAGCAGCACTTTTTCGCCGGGCCGGATCGCCATACACACGTCCACGATATTTTCAACCCAACGGGGATAAGTCATTTTTACTCACTTTCTCTTTCTAAACGATTATTATTCCAACAGGGGCAAGTATAGCGCAGTGTCCCCCGCGCGGCGAGAGTAAGAACGACCCCACCCCCTACCGGGTTTGTGTAAGAAAACGGTGTCACCGCGCCCCGAAAGAAGCCAGTCCTCCCCCTTTCTCTGCGCAGCGGGGAAAGGGGGGCAAGGGGGATAGGGGTATATTTTACTCGTACCGGAAATTCCACACGCCAAACGCCACCAGCAGCGCCGCCATGCCGATCAGCGCGCCCATCATCGGCAGAATATCGACCACGCCGCCGCCGTAAAACATCATCTCCTGAAAGGCGTCCATCG
Organism: Chloroflexota bacterium; assembly: GCA_016234525.1. Taxonomy (GTDB): domain Bacteria; phylum Chloroflexota; class Anaerolineae; order Aggregatilineales; family Aggregatilineaceae; genus JACRBK01. Next base: position 2,801 of record JACRBK010000178.1, on the reverse strand, counting down.
CCCAGGCAATTGGGGAAATATGCCCGATAGTTTTCATTAAGTCCGGCACGATCTCCAGGGGCCACCACGCCCCGCCCAGCGGCGCGAGGGTCAGGCCCATCAGGGTGCTGATATTGTTCGCCTGCGCCGAGGTGCGGACGATAGTCGCCAGGGCCAACCCCAGCGCGGTTGATGTGAAGGGGAAGATCAGCACGATCAGCGCGATCCCGATCACGTTGCCGCCCCATTCCACACCCATCGCCGCGCCCACGCCGATCAACACGACAAACTGCGTCACACCGAACAGGTATTGGCCGAGCAGCTTGCCCGCGAGAATGGTTCCCCGGCGTATCGGCAGGGTGAACAATCGCTGCAAGGTGCCCTGTTCGCGCTCTGAGATCAACATGGTCGAGGCGTTGAGCATAAACATCATCACGAACATCACCGCGATGCCGGGACCGCTCTGGTTGAATCCCAGACGGGAGGTTTGTCCTTTAGTCCCCTGGCTGCTCACGAGGATCGGACGCTGTTCCCAGGCGGTTTCGATCTCGGCGCGCACGGAGTCAAACGCGGCGGCGCGTTCGGGACTGCCCTCTGCCAGCGTGCCGAATTCCTCCGCCGCCACCTCGATCACGAGATTCGCAATCGCCACCGATCCGCTCATGCGGCTCACGGCAGCATCGATCTTCTGGCGGGCTAGCGTCGGTGCGGAGAGATTGCCGCTGCTCTTGTAGATGACATTGACCGCCTGCCCGGCACTGAGTTCTGCGCCGAATCCGGCTTCGATGATAATCGCGCCAAACGAGTCGGTATCTTCCAGGCGCGAATCGGCGGTGCTGCGCCAGCCGTCCGGCGCGAGATCGTTATCCAGATCGCATTCGCTCGCAATTTTGCCGCCATAGGCGCACACTCGGAACGAATCATCGGCTTCGAGTTCGGCACGCAGAATCTCGATCATCTGCGCCGAAAGCATACTCTGATCTTCGTCCAGCACATCAATCGTGATCGTCGTGCTGTCCATATCACCACCCATCGCTACACCCAACAGCAGCATCATGGCGGCGGGCATCAGCAGGCCGATCAGGAACGTGATCCGCTCTTTAGAGGCGATCAGCAGGACATTTGAGGCTACAATCCACAGGTGTCGCATGGCTTCTTTCCCTTAAAAGTCCAGGCGGCGGTTAAAACGCCACAGGCTGATCCCGAACAGCACCGCGCCCATCACCCCCAGCGCGAGCAGGTTGGTCAAAATATCTCCGACGGGCGCTTGATCGTAAGACAGCGCGAAAAACCCCTGAATGCCCCAATAATTTAGCGTGATCTTGGGCAGCCACGACAGCGCGTCGGGCAGATTCTCAATCGGAATAAACGACCCGCCCAACATGCCCAATACGAACAGTGATGCGGTGCTGTACGACGCGGCTTGTTCTGCCGTTTTAGAGATCGCCGCGATCACCATGCCCAGGCTGGTCCCGGCAAAGACGACCACCAGCACCAGCAGCGCGATCCCGATGGCGTTGTTTCCCCATACCGAATTTTCGCGCCCCATCAGCAGCGCGATCAACGAAGTAGTCAGGATCAGCAGGAGCATTTGGACCAGCCCGGTCAAATAGGTTCCCGCCAGTTTGCCCGCCATGAATCCCCAGCGCGGGGTAGGGGTGGTGATGATACGCTGCATGGTCCAGGCGCGCTGTTCGTTGAGAATGCCCGAAGCGCCGCTGGCCATCGTGAAGGTCATGAACAAGATCGCCATCGACGGCGCGAAATATTGCAGCATATCCAGAGTGCGCGTCTCGCCTTTGAGGTCCACTTCGCGCACGCGGATCGGGGTTTCTGCCGCCAATGACATCGTTTGCGCGGCGAGTTTTTGAACGGCCTGATCGAGCGTGTCCTGATTCTGGCCTGCGCCCAATTTCGCCAGCGCTGCCGGGCCGCTGCGCTGCGCCAGGATCACCGAATTCATCGCGTTGACGACCCCGTTGGCGATGCTGCGTACTATGCTCGGCCCGATACTGCGCCCGGTGTCATAATAAATTTCGATCTGCTGCGTGGCGGCGCTTGTTAAGGCTTGTTGGCTGAAATCCGCCGCCGGGATCACAATCACCGCTGCGAGATCGCCATCTTCGACCTGCTGGCGGGCCTGATCCGCGTCCTGCGCGGCGGAGCCGTCCACCAGGGCGTAAATCTCTCGATACTGCTGATCGGTGGAAACAAAACCACTGGGGACAAAAACCTGCTCGATCTGCTGGCCCAGGTTGATCGCTGCGCCGCCGAATTCCATGCCCTGATCGTGATTCACGACGGCGACGGGGACTCGTTCAATCGAAACATCCCCGTTGGCGCCAAACGCCATGCCGATAATCAGGCTGAGCGCCAGCGGCATCGCAAACATATACATCATCGCGTTGCGGTCTTTAAACGTGGTGTAAATATCTTTCCAGGCAATTGCCCAGAGTTTTGTGATCATCGGTTTTTCCCCTTAGTCCCGCAGCGCGCGCCCGGTCAGGTGCAAAAAGACCGCTTCGAGGGTCGGCTCGTGAACTTCCACACTGTTCAGGCTGAGATGCGCCTCGTTGATGATGCGGATCGCGTCGGGCAGCACCGAGCGCCCGGCAGCGGCCAATAGACGAATTTCGCCGTCGTCGCCGTCCTGGTGCAGGCATTTATCCACGCCCGGCACGCTGCCCAGCGCTTCTAATACGGACGGCGTCACGCCCGGCACCTTGAGGATCAGCGTATCGTGTTGGCCGACCATCTGCGTCAGTTCCGGCTGCGTGCCAATGGCGATGATCTCGCCGTGATCAACGATGCCGACCCGGTGC
>JACRBK010000181.1 GCA_016234525.1 Chloroflexota bacterium | reverse complement strand
TGTGATTCCGCTGCTGGCGATCAACACTTCCGACACATAAAAACGCGGAATATCGGGACTGGCTGTGCTGTACAACTGCACCAGTGTTTCATCAACCACCGTTTGCATCGTCACGATCAATTGATCGGCGAGCGGCAGCGTAAACGGCGTATTGTCGTCACGGTAGGTCGCCGCGATTTTGCTGACCACAATATTCCCCTGACTTGGATTGACGGTCACCGATACTTCGATCATCACCGGGCGCGCTGATTCCGTGTTGCCGGGCACGCTCAGCACATTCAGCGAGATCAACAGTTTGTTCTCCTCAAATGCGACCTGCGGCGGCGCCTGGATAAACGTCAGGGCTTCGGGGCCGGTTTGGGCGGCGATAGCCTGATCAAGCGCGGCGGCGGTGATGATGATCACCGGGCCGGTGGGCGTCGCGGTGGGCGGCCCCGGCGTGGGGGAGGGGGACGCGGTATAGGTCGGCGGGATGAAGGTCGCTACCGTTGGCCGCTGGTATTCATAATCAATCGTGACGCGCGGCGGCTCGGTGAGCGTCGGCACAGGCGTCCAGGTGGGCGGCAGCGGCGTTCGCGTTGGCAGAGTCGGCGTCGGGCCCGCGGTGAACGCCGGAGCTGTCGCCTGGGCGGTAGGTTGATCCTCTTTTTTGTCTCCGCCACATCCGGCCAGCACCAGGAGGATCAGCAGCAGGAGCAGACCACTAACTATTTTGCGAATCGGGCGCATCCAGCCCTCCTTGTTCAATCTTTGCCTGCGTCTCGTCGATGATCCTCAGAATTTCTGCGAGCGGCTCACGGGCCAGTGGATAGGAATAGTCTCTAGATTTTGTCTTCCACTCGGTTGAAGCCGCTTCTAACTCTGGCTTCAGACGCACTCTGAACGTGTTTAGAAAGTCCTGGGCGTGCGCTGTGTTTTGGAGTAACGGCGTTAAGACTGTTTCTACGCCCTGCCGGGCTTTGTCATAGGGATCAGCGTGTTCAAGACCTTCCGTCCATGCGATTTCAGCCAACCGTAATGCTACTTTCAAGATGGCGACTTTAAGATAATAAAAGACCTCTTGCCATTTTTCATGCGCGGGGCAGAAGTCGTGTAAATTCTTCCAGCCACGCAGCGATACAATCAATCTTTCGGTGGTGACTTCAAAGCCGAGAACCTGGGCAAGTTCCTCCTGAGCGCGGGAAAACTTTGTTGGGTCTTCTAATCCCAGAATCATTCTGGACATGACAATATCCATCTTATGAAAATACTCGTGCGGGACCAGACCGGACTCAAGCTCGGCAAGGTTGATAGTTGTTCTAAAAATGTTGAGCGCCTCGGCTTCTGTTTTTGCGTAGTTCGCAGCTTCGACAGAAGTATGCTGTACCTGATGCAGCAGCAGGGCGGCGAGATTGCCGCGTGGATAAGATGACTCAGGGGTGACCTGACAAGCCTTTCGATAGGCCTCGATCGCGCCCTCATAGTCCTCTGCTTCTCGCCGGATCCCACCCACCGGCCCCCAAAACGATTCTGAGTTGAGATCCAACAGGTAAAATTGTTCGCGCAGCACTTCAAGTAATATTGCTTCGGCTTTTTGGCTCATCTGCTGCCTGTTTTTGGCATCCGAGAATCTTTGGGCTTTGCGGCGCAGTGCCACCCCATAGGCGGCTTTGACGGTCAGGCGACGGTTGGGGAGCCGGTAAGCTTCTTCCAGGCGTTTGATGCCCTGATCCAGCTTATCGGGGATAAACTGAAGTTCAAGCCAGCCCGCAATATACTGCCCGGCGGGGTTATCTTCGTCGAGTTCGAGCAGCCGCAGCGCTGTATCATACGCCACACGATAGTTTTTGTGTTGAAGTTGCTGATAGGCCTCGATCAGTTCGATAAAGGCGAAAGATTGGTATCTGAGCGCCTGCTGTGATTGTTCCAGCGCTTGCCGGGATAGTTCGGCCATCTTGCGGGTTTCGCGCTGGTCGGTTTCAATGCGCTCGCGCAGGGCTGTTAATTCATTTTTTTCCTCTTTCAATTCGCGGCGAATCTCTTGAGCGTTGCGGAATCCATAAATTGCTGCTGCGCCTAACGCCAGCGCGAGCAGTAGGCTTGCACCTTCCATAAAATTGAGTACCCGCGAGGCTGATTCGGCGGCTTGTTCCGCGTCACGCAAAATACCATTAGCCTGATCTAAGACATATTCATCGAGTTTGTCGTCTGCATTGGGGCGAATCACAATCTGGCCGGAAGATTCGGTTCTGCTATCCCGCCAGGCATCTGCCAAGTTGGAGATAGCCCAGGCTAACACTAGGCCCACTACAAAAACAATGAAGATTCCTACAGCCTGCATTAACCAGTCGCGCCAGTGAAGGCGAATATCTTCGAGACGCTTGGATTGATCATCTACCTGCGTTTTGAGCTTCATGATTTCAGCGATCAAACGCTCGGATTGCTCGGCAGAAAGTGTAGATTTGTTAGGCAGGCGCTGAATATCCTCTAAGAATTGATCTGTCTGCTCAGCACCCGATAGCTTACCCGAAGCAGTCAGGCCAGAGGGGGCTTCTGCGGTTTCTAACCACATAGCAACGGTGACAATCCCAGTAATGAATACAGTTGAAAGATAGATGATAGTCTCGGCATTAGGGAAGTCAAAATACAGCACTATTGCCGCCCAAATAGCACTGGCAACAAACGAAATGCCGAGTGCCTTAAGAATGGTTTGTGTGCTGCGGTTTTTATTCGGAGCATTCCTAGTCACTGTCGTTATTCCTGATTCTATTTTGTCTCGATCTGTCGAGGAATCTGGTAATATCGTCTTTCATATTTATCGGTAGCCAGATAAAGTATCCAACTGCACACGATAATTGACCCAGTTGCTTTGTGATTAATAAATACTCTGAATCTTTTAAAGATAGGCTCAATATTTCAAACACAACAGTGCCAAGAAATGCACTCCCACCAAAAATTGTGAATGCGATAATGGCATCGAAAAACACACAGATAAGTAACTCTAAAAAATCAGATGTTTCATCTATCATCAATCTGTAGATTCTTCTGCGTCGTTTTCTCACGTAGGCTGCCCCAAAAATCGCCGCAGGCCATCTTGTTGGTATTCTATCGCCATTGGATACCTCCCTCTGGCCTAGATCAGTTTCAGGCGGAGCCTGGGCGAGTTTTTCCACTTCATTATCAGGAGATAACTGATTAAGTGACATAAGCACACTCTACTATCAATGGATAGATATTATTTACCTTGTTTAATTTTCGTGCACGCCATAATGAGCCATTACGGCGCAGGTTGGGGGCAGTCCGCCCCCCCATATAACGATGATTCTGCGATGCCATTCGGCACGCGCACCCAGCCTGTGATCGGCTCATCCGCTGTGTCGATCCGCACTTGCAGCCATACTTCGGTGAGATTAGTAGCAGGATTCTGGATCGGCAGGCGCAGCGCCATACGGGCCAGCGGCGGCACGGTGTCGATCAGCACGGCAGAGGTGGCGTCCGCGTCGGTATACACAGGCAGCGGCACGTCCGGCGGCGCGATCATGAAACACCCGGCGAGATGCTGCAAAACGAGCGCCTGGGCCGTTGCGGTTCCGTTTGGCGTTTCGGTGGGGATCGGCGTGGGCGTCCAACCGGCGGCCATAGCTGTTAAGGTCGCGGCGAAAGCATTTTCCATCGTTCCGGCCATGTTCGGCGTGCGGCTCGGCGCGCGGGTGTCGGTGGGTGACGGAGTCGCGGTCCATTCATCGGCGATGGCCGTTAAGGTCGCGGCGAAAGCATTTTCCATCGTCCCGGCCATGTTCGGTGTGCTGCTCGGCACGCGGGTATCGCTGGGTGAGGGAGTCATCGTCCATTCAGCCGCCGTCGCCGTCAGCCTATCCTGGAAAGAACTCTCAATCGTTTCTGTCAGGTTGGGCGTGATCGTCGGTGAGGGGGTCGCGGTCCATTCAGCCGCCGTCGCCGTCAGCCCGGCCTGAAAAACGATCTCAATCGTCTCCGTCAGGTTGGGTGTGGTCGATGGCGTAAATGTCTGCGTCGGCGAGGGAGTCAGAGTCCACGCCTCGGCGGTGGAGGTCACATCGCGCAGATACATGGAGGTCAGTCTGACCTGAGTTTCCAGGCGATCCACAGCGGTGGCGTTCGCCGCGCTGAAGGTCGCCGCGACACTGGTCGCCTGCACAGCGGTTTGGGGCAGCGGCGTGCGCGTTGAGGTCGCGTTGGCTTCCTGATAGGCGCGCAGCCCCATCAACCCCAGGCCGATTCCGGCGAGCAGCGCCACCACCAACCCGGCGACGAGCATCCAGAGCATGACCGGCTCCATATTGCGCCGCGTTCCTTCATCGATCTTCGGCGGTGAGATCGTCACCGGATCGCTCCACTCGCTGGCGGTGCGGAGATCATTCGGACGGCGCAGCGCGCGTACCCGGTAGCTGGCGGGCTGGCCTGCAACAGCGCTGGCGGGGTCGATCACCAACACTTCTTCGCCCTGGTCCTCGTCATGATCGGGCATAGTCACGCGCACAGCATATTGGCGCGCCCCGGCTATTGGAGTCCATTCGATGCGCTTTTGCGTCACCCGTGTGAAGGTCGGCGGTTCCAGCCGCACCGGAGAGCGTAACGGTTGGCTCCAGGGGGAGGGAGTATTCGGCGCATATAAAACATTCAACGCCCGCACGCGATAATATTGATTCGGCGGCGTATCGGGCGAGAGATAAACTTCGGGCATTTCGCCGCGATAAATGACTTCGCTTTCATGCAGATCAAAGTCTACTCCGGCGGATCGCTGGACTTCGTAACTGGTCGCCTGCGGGATCGCCGTCCAATGTAGATAATAACCGCCTTCGGATGACCACACGACAGGCGATAAAATTGGCGCGGCCAGCAGCATCGGCGTGGGATTCACCGGCTCACTGGGCACACCAGCCACGCCCTGATTTACCGGGGTGACACGGTAAAAACGTGGGCTGCTCGCTGGGGGCGACAGCCGGTACTGCACCTGGCGGCCATCGGTCAGTTCG
>JACRBK010000180.1 GCA_016234525.1 Chloroflexota bacterium | reverse complement strand
GCCAAAAACGTGTGGATGCGCGGCTTGGCCGCATCACATACAGCTTCCCAGGCTTTGTCGATATCATTCTGAGTCGCACGCGCCAGCCCGCAGATGATCGGGCCGTCCGGCGTGCCGACTTCACGCGCGACACGCCGCACGCCTTCCAGATCATCGGGGGATGCTGCCGGGAAACCGGCCTCGATCACGTCTACACCCAGCCGCGCCAACTGCCGCGCGATGTCTATTTTTTCCGCACTGGTCAGGCTCGCGCCGGGAGATTGTTCGCCGTCACGCAGAGTGGTGTCAAATATCCGAATGGTATTGTTCGATACGCCAGTCTCGTCCATGATGTTTGTTTCCTCTCGTGTTGATAAGTGTTCAGATCAAAATCGTTCAACTGCTGCTTAAGGTCATCAAGGCCATCATCACCGGACAAACCGGCAAGCCCATCTTCGGACATTGGAATCACCTCCTTTCGTGCCGTCTATGTGCCTCTAGTCAACGGGCGGCGCCTTCTTTGCATTCAAGAAAGGCATCATCGCGCGTAGTTCTTCACCGACTTTTTCGACCAGCAAACTTTGTTCTTCTTTACGCCGCTGGTTAAACCAGGGACGCCCCGCCTGATTTTCGGCGATCCAGTTACGGGCATAGGTGCCGTCCTGGATTTCGTCGAGGATTTTCTTCATTTCGCCTTTGGTTTCTTCGGTGACCAACCGCTCGCCGCCCAGATACCCGCCATGTTCAGCCGTATCGGATACTGAATACCACATATAACCCAGGCCGCCTTGATAGATCAGATCGACGATCAGCTTGAGTTCGTGTAGCACTTCAAAATAGGCCAGTTCAGGTTGATACCCTGCTTTGACCAGCGTCTCGAAGCCCGCCCGGATCAGTGCGGTCACGCCGCCGCACAAGACGACCTGCTCACCAAACAGATCGGTTTCGGTTTCTTCGGCAAAGGTGGTCTCGATCACACCGGCACGGGTGCAGCCCAATGCCCGCGCATAAGCCAGGGCTTGTTCTTTCGCGTGGCCGCTGGCATCTTGCGCAACGGCGAACAGTGCCGGAGTCCCTGCGCCCTCGACAAACAGTTCGCGCACGCGATGGCCGGGCGACTTGGGCGCGACCATACTCACGTCCACAAAGTCGGGCGGCTGAATCTGCTTGAAATGGATATTGAAGCCGTGTGCGAACATCAAGGTATCGCCGGGTTTGAGATGCGGCGCGATGCTTTCCCGGTAAACTTTGGCCTGAACCGTGTCCGGCAGCAGGATCATGATCACATCGGCAGCGGCGGCAGCATCAGCTACCGTCTTGACCGTCAGGCCCTCCGCTTCTGCTTTGGCCCACGATTTGCTGCCTTCATATAATCCCACCACGACCTTCACCCCGCTGTTATGCAGGTTGAGTGAATGGGCGTGTCCCTGGCTGCCATAACCAATAATGGCAACGGTTTTGCCTGCGAGGTACTTCGGGTCTGCATCCCCATCATAATAGAGCTTAGCCACGATTTTTCTCTCCTAGATTACGGTGGCGCGATGGCCGTTAGAAGGTTGACCAGTGCGTTGGGCATAATTGTTGGCCGCGAGAACTTCCTCGCCGCGGGTCATGGTGACTACACCCGTTCGCACCATTTCGAGAATTCCAATAGGCCGCAGCAGTTCGACCATGCTTGAAATCTTTTGTTCGTCGCCGGTGAGTTCGACAATCACCGAATCTGGCGTCACATCGACAATGCGCGCCCGGAAGATGTCGCATAACTGCACTACTTCGCTGCGGGTCTGACTGTCTACCTGTACCTTGATCAGCGCCAGGTCACGGCTAACGCCCGGTAGATGAGTCACATCTTCGACCTGAATGACATTGATCAGCTTATAAAGCTGCTGGCGTACTTGTTCCGGGTCCGCATCGGAATCCACGACAATCGTCATACGCGAAATGAAGGGATTTTCGGTGCGGCCAACCGTCAAACTATCGATATTAAAATTACGCCGCCGAAACAGCGTTGTGACCCGGTTCAACACGCCGGGTTTGTTTTCCACGAGCGCGACCAAGGTGTGTTTCATTTCGTTATTCTCCTGGCTTACACCGAATTTTTCTCAGGCAGCGGACGGCGGATCATCGCGTGCAGATCGGCTCCCGCCGGAACCATCGGATACACAATGTCTTGTTTTTCGATCACAAACTCAATCAACACCGGACCATCGGTGATGCTGTTGGCCCATTCCACCGTTGGGATCACGTCGTGCCGTCTTTCCACACGCCGCGCCGGGATGCCATAGGCTTCGGCTAGTTTGACAAAGTTCGGCGCATACATGGGAGTGGCGTTGTAACGTTCTTCATAGAAGAATTCCTGCCACTGGCGCACCATGCCCAAAAAACCGTTATTCATAATGGCGATCTTGACCGGTACACGCTCTTGCACAGCCGTCGCGAGTTCGGCCATCGTCATCTGGAAACCACCGTCGCCCACAATCGCCCACACATTGCTGCTCTTGAGGCCCATCGCCGCGCCAATCGCCGCCGGAAGTCCGAAGCCCATCGTCCCCAAACCGCCAGAGGTGATCAGGGTGTTGGGATTCTGGTGCAGGTAATACTGCGCTTCCCACATCTGATGCTGACCGACATCCGTCACCACTACCGAGTCGCCGCCGGTGGCTTTCCACATATCATGGATGACATGCGCCGCAAACAACCGTTCACCCACATCCTGATTCACAATATCGCGCTCATCGGCATCTTCCATCCAGTCCCGAATCTGGCCCAACCACGATTTGTGTTCCAACGGCGACAGGGAAGGCAGCAGTTGATTCAGAACGGTCTTGAGATCGCCCTCGATAGGCAGGTCAGCCCGCACGTTTTTATGAATTTCGGACGGGTCAATTTCGATATGGATTTTTTTGGCGTTAGGGGCGTAGGTCTTCAGATTGCCCGTTACACGGTCATCGAAGCGCATCCCGAAGGCCAACAACAGGTCGGCATTTTGGATCGCCAGATTAGCATACCCCGTGCCGTGCATTCCCATCATTCCTAATGACAATGGGTGAATTTCGGGCAAGCCGCCTTTGCCAAGCAGCGTGAGCGCGAAGGGAGTCTGCGTTCTTTCGGCAAATTCCAACACTTCACGCATCGCACCCGACATCAACACACCATGCCCGGCCAAAATCACAGGCCGCTCAGCTTCGCCAATCATACGCAGCATCGCCTCTAGCGCGGAGGTTGATGCTTCTTTCGGCGGGTGATACCCCGGCAGCACGATCTCGCCCTCAGGATATTCAAATTCGATCTTGGCGTTCTGCACATCTTTAGGCACATCGATCAACACCGGGCCGGGTCGCCCTGTCCGCGCGACATGGAAAGCTTCGCGGATCGTGTAGGCCAGATCGTGTATATCAAAGACCAGATAGTTGTGTTTGGTGATGGGCAGTGTGATCCCGGTGATGTCGATTTCTTGAAAGGCATCCGACCCGATGAGCGGGCTGGCAACCTGACCGGTGATGCACACCAGCGGCGACGAGTCCAGCATCGCAGTCGCGATTCCGGTGACCAGATTGGTTGCACCGGGGCCAGATGTCCCAATCGCTACGCCGACCTTGCCAGTAGCGCGGGCCAGACCGTCAGCCATGTGCGCGGCACTTTGTTCATGGCGCACCAGCACATGATGAACCTGCGGGTACTTGCTCATGGCATCATAGAAAGGCAGGATGGCGCCGCCCGGATAACCGTAGACGATGTCCACGCCTTCGCGGATCAGGCATTCCCAAATAATTTCTGCGCCGGAAAGTTTCACGATGGTTTCTCCTTAGTATTGCCTGGGGTTAGCGGCTTTCAAAACAGCGCACCAGACCTTCGCTGACGGTGGTGGAACGCACCGGTGTCAGCCAGCCAAACCGATCTGGCAGCCGTCCGGCGGTAATATCAAAAAATTCCTGTTGAATGCGCTGGGTGATCGGCCCGCGTTGGCCGCTGCCGACCGGAATGCGATCCACCGAACGAACCGGGGTAATTTCGGCGGCGGTGCCGGTGAAGAACATTTCGTCGGCGGTATAGAGCATTTCGCGGGCGATGAGCTGCTCGCGCACTTCATAGCCGAGATCGTGTGCCAGAGTTATCGCACAGGCGCGTGTTACACCGCCCAAAATCGAAGCGCCCAACGGCGGGGTGAATAACACACCATCAAACGCCAGGAAGATATTTTCGCCCGCGCCTTCGCTGACATAACCGTTTACATCCAGGCCGATGCCTTCATCAAAACCGTTATCTTTGGCTTCCATCGTGATCAACTGGCTGTTGATATACTGCCCGCCGATCTTCGCCATCGCGGGTAGCGTATCAGGAGCCATGCGCCGCCACGAACTGACCATCACCTGAACGCCCTGTTCGATGGCCTCAGCCCCCAGATAACGGCCCCATTCCATCGTGAAGATCACCAATTCGACCGGGCAGGGGCGAGGATCGAGTCCTACCGTGTTCGCGCCCCGGTAGACCAATGGTCGGATATAGCAGCTTTCGTGGTTATTGCGCTGCACTGCTTCGATAATGGTGCTGCTCACCTGCTCCGGCGTATAGGGCACGTCCATCCGGGCGATCTTGCAGGAATTGAACATGCGGCGAACATGCGGTTCCAGCGCCAAAATCGCCGGGCCGTCAGGGGTGCTGTAGGCGCGAATGCCTTCAAATACACTCGAACCATAATGCAGAGCATGAGTCGTTACATGTACTTTCGCATCAGCCCAGGCAACCCACTCGCCGTTCTGCCAAATCCAGTCACATTTTTTTTGCGCGGCCATCCAGGTATCTCCTTAACCTAACGATCACGATGATGTGGTCACGTTTTCACTCAATCCAGAAAAACAGCCCCGGTGCTGGCGCTGCTGGCGAAATGCGCATAACGGCGCAGCCAGCGGCTTTCAATCTCAAGCTCAAAAGGCGGCAGCGCATCCAGGCGGCGCTGAACCTCGGCGGGGTCCACGCGCAAATCCAGCGTGCGGAGATCCATATCCATCTCGATCAAGTCGCCGTTTTGCACCGCAGCCAGTGGGCCGCGCGCGGCGGCTTCAGGGCTGACATGCCCGATAGAGATTCCCCGGCTGCCGCCAGAAAAACGCCCATCGGTCACCAGGGCGACACTTTCGCCCAGGCCCATGCCTTGAATCTGCGCCGTCGGGCCTAACATTTCCTGCATTCCCGGCCCGCCCTTCGGTCCCTCATAGCGGATCACCACAACTTCGCCCGGCTGAACTTCGCGGTTCAAAATACCATATGAAGCGGCTTCTTCACTTTCGTAGACCCGTGCCGGGCCGCAGTGATGACGCATGTGTTCGGGAACGCCGCCGACCTTGATCACAGCGCCGTCAGGGGCCAGACTGCCAAACAAGACCGCCAGCCCGCCCGTTTCCCGGTAGGGATTATCCAGCGAGCGGATCACCTCGTAATCGGCGATCCGGGCGTCGGCGATGTTTTCACCCAGGGTTTTGCCGGTCACAGTGGGGCGATCCAGGTGCAGTGTACCGGGGCGTTTTGAGATCTCATTGAGGATAGCGGGCACACCCCCGGCGCGGTGAACATCTTCCATGTGCCAGTGAGAGGCGGGGCTGACTTTGCAGATATGCGGCACGCGCTCGGCCACCTGATTGATGCGTTCCAGCGGGTAATCGACTCCGGCTTCATACGCCAGAGCCAGGGTATGTAACACGGTATTGGTGCTGCCGCCCATCGCCATATCGAGCGCGAAAGCGTCATCAATGGCCTCAGCAGAAACAATTCGGCGCGCCGTCAGGTTCAATTCGATCAAAACCATGATCTGGCGCGCCGCTTGTTGAGCGAGAGCGATACGTTCAGGAGTTTGAGCCAGGGCCGAACCGTTGTAGGGCAGGGCCAGACCCAACGCCTCCATCAGGCAGTTCATCGAGTTAGCAGTGAACATGCCTGAGCAGGATCCGCACGTAGGACAGCCGAAATCTTCCAATGTTTTGAGTTCGGCCTCATCGATTTTCCCGGCTTTATAAGCGCCCACGCCTTCAAAGACGCTGATCAGGTCCACAGTACGTCCATCGGGCGTTTTTCCCGCTGCCATCGGGCCGCCGCTGATGAAAATGGTCGGAATATCCACCCGCATGGCCGCCATCAACATGCCCGGCACGATCTTGTCGCAGTTGGGGATACACACCATACCATCGAAGGCGTGCGCCATGATCATCGTTTCGACGCAGTCGGCGATCAGTTCGCGGCTGGGCAAGGAGAAATTCATGCCGATATGTCCCATCGCGATTCCGTCATCGACGCCAATAGTATTAAATTCGAACGGCACGCCGCCCGCTTCGCGGATCGCCTGTTTGACTACCTGACCAAAGCTCTGTAAATGGACATGGCCGGGGATAATATCGACATAAGAATTCACCACCGCGATAAAGGGCTTGCCCATATCGGCATCAGTGACACCCGTCGCCTTGAGCAAACTACGATGTGGGGCACGTTCAAAGCCCTTTTTGATTCGATCTGAGCGCATATCCTGACTCATTGTTTTCTCCATGTTAACGAAAGAGGCCGCTCCTGGTTGGGCGGCCTCTTGTGGCTCTCTTGGTCTACTCTTATCCCTGCTTTGCGGCTGTTACTCGCTTCGCGTCAGGTCCGAGACCATCCCAACCGGTGTGCGCTCCTTCTGAATGACCAGAAGGAGGCCCAGTACGATGACAATAATAAGGGAGAGAAGGTTCGACAGCCGGATGTTCATGTGTTTTTCTGCTATGCCTGATAACCGTTAACAAAAAGAGCCTCCCGTTTTGGGGGAGGCTCCTGTTTTCTTTTGAGCTAGTTCTGGTGAACTAAGCCCCCCCAACCGCAAAAATCCCGCCAATAATGGCCAGGAGTACAATAACAAGGAGGCTAATCAACCGGAACGACATTTTAATCCTGTTTGTGACAGCAGTGAACGTTACTATCTCTAGACTTTAACGCTAAGCGCAGTCACTTGTCAAGGTTTATACTGTCTGGATTGTGATAACCTTTTTGGTGAATATTCACAAAGAGAGTGAACTGCCCTCTGGTTTTTCGGCGCGGCGCTCGTTAATATTAGCTCATTCTGTTGCAGCAAGCAGTCCTTTAAAGGGAGCCAACCGGCATGGAACCAGTAAAAAAAGTTGTACTCGCCTACAGCGGCGGTCTCGATACCTCGATCATCGTCCCCTGGCTGCGCGAAAAATATGGTTGTGAAGTCATTTGTTTTACTGCCGACCTCGGTCAGGGTGAAGAACTCGATGGCCTGGAAGCGAAGGCCATTAAAACCGGAGCCAGCAAACTCATTATCCGCGATCTGCGCGAAGAGTTCCTGACCGATTTTGTGTTCCCGACCATGCAGGCCGGCGCAATATATGAACGTACTTACCTGCTCGGCACGTCGTTCGCCCGCCCGGTCATTACCAAACATCTGGTTGAAGTCGCCGAGGCTGAAGGCGCGCAAGCATTGGCGCATGGCTGTACGGGCAAAGGGAACGATCAGGTCCGGTTTGAACTGACGGCGATGGCACTGAATCCTAAACTTCAGGTGATCGCCCCCTGGCGTGAATGGGATATCCGCAGCCGCGAAGATGCGATTGCTTATGCCGAAGCGCACAATGTCCCGATAACATCCACGCTCAAGAGCATTTACAGCCGTGACCGCAACCTGTTTCATATGAGCCATGAAGGCGGCCCGCTGGAGAATCCCTGGAACGAACCCACCGAAGATATGTACGTGGTGACGCGCAGCCCGCAAGATGCCCCCGATGAACCGACTACTTTCTTGCTCGATTTTGAGAAAGGTATCCCGGTGGCAATTGATGGGCAGGCGATGCCTCCCGTCGCGCTGTTCGAGCGTCTCAACGAACTCGGCTCGATTAATGCGATTGGCCGCGTGGACATGGTCGAAAACCGGCTGGTCGGGATGAAGAGTCGCGGCGTGTACGAAACCCCCGGCGGCACGATCTTACGGGCTGCCCACCAGGCGCTTGAGAGTCTCTGCCTGGACAAACAGGTAATGCACTTCAAAGACTTTATCGCCGTCAAGTATGCCGAACTGGTGTATAACGGCATGTGGTACACCCGCCTGCGCGAATCGTTGGATGCGTTTGTGCAAGAAACACAACAGGTCGTTACCGGCACGGTGCGTCTCAAACTCTATAAGGGCAATATTATCCTCGCGGGCCGCAAGAGTCCCTTCAGCCTCTACCGCGAAGATTACGCTTCCTTCGGCCACATGGACATCTACGATCAGCAGGATGCGAAGGGCTTCATCAACATGATCGGCCTGCCCATGAAAGTCGATGCCATGTTGAGCATTGATGGCACGGGTAAGAGCCGTTACCGCGAGCCAGATTACACCCACTTCAAGCGCGACTAGGCGTTTATTCGTCTCTACAGCAAAACGGGGCGCAGCGGCACCGCGCCCCTACTCAACTTTTCTTAGCGATCTAGCCATGAAGGACAAACGACAGTGACCCTGTGGGGTGGAGCTTTTTCACAACCAATTGATGATGCTGTGCGCCGCTTGAACGACAGTTTGCGTTTCGATTGGAAACTGTACGATGTGGATATTTCCGGCAGTATCGCCTGGGCGCGGGCGATTACCGGCGCAGGCGTCATTACACAGGCTGAATGTGATACCCTGATCGGCGGCCTGGAACAGGTACGCGCCGAATTTGCCGCCGGGCAGTTTGTCCCCGCGCCAGGGGATGAAGACATCCATACAGCTGTGGAACGCCGCCTGACCGAAATTGTCGGCGAGGTCGCGGGTAAACTGCACACCGGGCGCAGCCGGAACGATCAGGTGGCATTGGATGTGCTGCTTTGGCTGCATCAAGCTGGGCAGCACATCGCCCGCCAGGTGGCCGGTTTTATGACAGCAGTATTGGATCAAGCTGAGCGCAGCCAAAACGCGATCATGCCGGGTTACACCCATTTTCAACCCGCCCAACCGATCTCGGCAGCGCACTGGTGGTTGAATCATTTCTGGGCGCTGGCGCGTGATGTCGAACGGCTGGAATCTTTTGTGGAGAGTTGGCGGAATCAATGCCCCCTC
Source organism: Chloroflexota bacterium (assembly GCA_016234525.1). GTDB lineage: Bacteria > Chloroflexota > Anaerolineae > Aggregatilineales > Aggregatilineaceae > JACRBK01. The sequence continues at coordinate 5,326 of JACRBK010000180.1, read as the reverse complement.
GGATCGGGCGCGCTGGCCGGAACACCTTACGCCATTGATCGCCAGCAGTTAGCCGAACAGTTAGGCTTTTATCACCCCAGTCCCAACAGCGTAGATGCTGTCGCCAACCGGGATCATGTCGCGGAATTTTTGTTCACGCTGGCGCTGTTGGGGACGCATCTCAGCCGCTTGTCCGAAGATTTGATTATCTTCGTTAACCCGCTCTTTGGTTTTTTCCGCCTGGATGAACGTTATAGCACTGGCAGCAGTCTGATGCCGCAGAAACGTAACCCCGATCCGCTTGAATTGGCGCGCGGTAAAGCAGGCCGCTTGATCGGTCAGCTCACCGGGATGCTGGCGACGCTAAAAAGCCTGCCAAGCGGTTATAACAAAGACCTGCAAGAAGACAAAGAGCCGATGTTCGACGCTTACGACACGCTGTTGGTTTTGCTGCCAACTTTAACCGGGCTGGTGAATACGCTTACCATCCAGCCGGACCGGATGCGCGCCGGGCTGGTTGAGTCGATGTTGTCAACTGATCTGGCTGATTATCTGGTAACAAAGGGCGTACCATTCCGTCAAGCGCATGGATTGGCGGGGCGCGTGGTGCGGCTGGCGGAAACCAAAGGCGTTACTTTGTCCGCGCTCACCCTGGAAGATTACCGCAGCATCTCAGACGTTTTTGAAGCAGACGTGCAGAGCGTGTTCGACTTTGAAGCCGCCGTTGCGCGGCGGCAGGTGATTGGTGGAACAGGGGACGTAGAAGGGCAGATGGGACGCGGACGCGGCTGGTTGGCCGCGCGATCCTGATTGTCAGGCGCGCACAACATCTACCCGGATACCCATAGCGCGTGAATATTCGATCTGGTCGGCGGGCGCATCATCAGAAGTGATGATATGGCGAATTTCTGCTGCCGGAACTATAGTGTACGGCGAAATCTGCCCCCACTTGCTGCCATCAATCAAAAAGATGGGCTGCACACAGCGCGCCATCATGGCGCGTTTAACGGCGACCTCGTCGGGATCGATCTCGCTGACGCCGACACTTTGAGCGAAACCGCGCGCACTGAAAAAACCCAGGTTCAAGTTAATGTTGGGGACACTTTCCGGCATCCCGACCACTGAGATCGCATCACGACGCAGCCTTCCCCCCACTACCAGCACGCGGGTATCGGGGTTTTCATCGCTTAGAAAACTGTGGGCGATGACCAGACTGTTGGTCACGACAGTCAGTCTCTCAAATCGACTGAGGAAGGGGATTAAAGAACAGACGGTGGTGCTCGAATCCAGCGCGATGCTGTACCCATCGCGGATCATCGCAGCGGCGGCGGCAGCAATCGCGTCTTTCTGGCGGCGCATTTTCATTTGCCGGATATTAAACGAAAGTTCTTTCAGATTGTTGGCCCCGCCGCCCCGCGCCACAGCCCCGCCATAGGTACGGTCGAGCAGCCCCTGGTCCTGAAGGGCACGCAAGTCCTGGCGGATAGTCACTTCGCTCACATCTAATGTTTCGCTGAGTTCTTTGACCGTAACTCGACCTTTTTGTTCGATCTGGTCCAGAATGACGCGCCGACGTTCTTCAAGAAACAACGGTTCAGCCATGCTGTTTCATATCCTTTTGACTCGGCATGACGTTCAAAACGCAGCATTTTCTACTTGCATTGTAACCGATTACGCTGTGTTGGAACAGTCTATTTGATTTTCGCCGAAGGCTGATGTATCCTGACTGTTATCAAACAGCACCAAACAAAAGCAATCGTTATACATTTTTTGGAGATTATTTCAGGAGAGATTCGGCACGATGGGCCTTGTACAACGTCCGTCTCCGGTGGGCAAAAAAGCAGCTTTGTTTGTGACCTGTATGGTAGATGTTTTGTATCCCCATACGGGCATATCGGTCGTTCGCCTTCTCGAACATCTTGGCGTTTCGGTGCATTTTCCACGTGGACAGACCTGCTGTGGGCAGCCCGGTTATAATGGCGGCTACCATCAGGAGGCAGCGCACGTCGCCCGGCAGTTTCTAGGGGTCTTTCACGATGCAGAAGCCATTGTGGTTCCCTCTGGCTCTTGCGCCACCATGATCCGGCACGAATTCCCGGTGTTGTTTGCCGACGATCCGGTTCGCCTACCCCTGGTGCAGCATCTCGCCTCGATCACCTGGGAATTTACCGAATACCTGGTGAATGGATTAGGGGTGACAGACCTGGGACTCAAGCTGTCCACGCCACATACCTTCGCCTTTCACGACAGCTGTCATGGTTTGCGCATGTTAGGGTTGGGCCAGGAAGCACGTTCATTGTTGGAAAATGTGGGAAATGCGCAGATCGTGGATCTCATTGATCACGATGAGTGCTGTGGGTTCGGCGGGCTGTTCAGCGTCAAAATGCCGGAGATCAGCAGTGCGATGCTCCTGAAAAAAATCGAACACATTAACGCCTGCCCCGCAGATACGATTGTGGTGGGCGATGTAAGCTGCTTAACCCATATGAACGGCGGGTTATCGCGCCAGAAATCAGCCAAACGGGTGCAGCATATCGCCGATGTACTGGCGGAAGGCTTGCCCAGATGACCAACAAAGCTAACGAATTTGCCAGCGCGTCACGCAGCGCGATCCAGACTCCCGAAATGGTAGCCGCAGTAGCCTTTGCAACCAACAGCGCCGCCGCTAAACGAAATATCGCCTTTGAAGTGAATGGGACTGAACACGGCGAAGCCCTGCGCCAACAAGCCGCCGAAGCCCGTCGGCGGGCACTGCGGAAGCTGCCGGAACTGCTCGAACAGGCCGAAGCGCGGATGCAAGCCAACGGGATCGAGGTGTTGTGGGCTAAAGACGGCGAAGAAGCCAGCCAGCATGTCCTCAACATTGCCCGCCAGCACAATATCAAACACATCGCCAAGAGTAAAAGTATGGTGAGTGAGGAAATTGGGCTGAATGCGGTGCTGGAAACAGCGGGATTCGATGTGCTGGAAACCGACCTGGGTGAGTATATCATCCAACTTGCGGGAGAAACGCCGAGCCATATTGTTGCTCCTGTGATCCATAAGTCCAAAGCAGAGATCCGTGACCTGTTTATGGAACGGCTCGGCATGGCCTATACCGATGACGCTGCCGAAATGACTCGCTTTGCGCGCCGCCATTTGCGCGAGGGATTTCTTAAGGCCGATATGGGCATTTCAGGCGGCAATTTTATCATTGCCGAAACCGGGACACTCTGCCTGGTCACAAACGAGGGCAACGGGCGCATGGTGACGAGTCTGCCCCCGGTGCATGTGGCGCTGGTCGGCATCGAAAAAGTGATCGAAACCCTGGACGATTACGCTACCCTGATCCAGTTGTTAGCGCGCAGCGCCACCGGACAGGTGATGAGTGTTTATGCCAACCTGATCAATGGTCCACGCCGCACCGCCGAAGATGGCGGCCCTGAGCGCGTGGTCGTGATCTTGGTGGACAACGGGCGCAGCAAAATTTACAACTCCACTTACGCCGAAGCGCTGGCATGTATTCGCTGCGGAAGCTGTCTGAACGCCTGCCCGGTGTATGAAGCTATCGGCGGACACGCCTACGGTTGGGTGTATTCGGGGCCGATTGGCGCGGTGATTACGCCGCTGCTAACCGGGCTGGAAAACGCTACACCGCTGCCTCATGCCAGTTCGTTATGCGGCAAATGTAAGGTTGTTTGCCCGGTGGATATTGATCTGCCGCGTATGCTGCTCGATCTGCGCCACGATCTGGTCGCGGCAGGCCATGCGCCGCTGCTGTGGCGAATGGGTCTGCGCGGCTGGGCGATGGTCAGCCGTTCGCCCCTGCTGTTTGGACTGGTGGGCTGGGCCGCGAAATGGGGAAGCAAGGTGCTGCCCAAACACCGTACCATCCCGGTAGGACCGCTGGGCGGATGGTCCAAATCACGCGATCTGCCAGAATTCGCGCCCGAAACCTTTCACCAGTTATGGGCCAAACGCGAAAAAGGGAATGATCATGAGCAGCCGTGAAAGTATCCTTAAAAATCTAAAAGCCGCCCGCTCACCATTTGTCGATGTTCCTCCTGTTGAGAACCGGCGCGAGGTGGTTTTGCAGGATGATTTACGTCCTGAGGCGCTGCGGGCGCATTTTATCAAAGAAGCGGAAAAATTAAGCTGTCAGGTGACGATATGCGCCAGCGCCGCCGACGCGATTGAACAACTGCTAGCGCTGCTGGGGGATGATCGCCTGCTTTTGAGTTGGGACCTGCCCCATATTCCGCTGCCGGGATTGGCTGAGGCGTTGGAACACGCCGGAATCAAGATTGCTGCGCCAGCGGATGCCGCTGTTCGTGTCGGGCTGACCGGGATCGATGTGGCGCTGGCTTCGACGGGCAGTTTTATATTATTCTCTGGTCCTGGCAAACCGCGCGCCGTGTCGCTGCTGCCTGATCTCCACGTTGCCGTGATGACTGCCGGTCAAATCGTTCCCAATTTAGAAACGTGGAGCGCGACAGAGCGCGCAAACCAGATCGAAGACTTCCGGCAAACCAGCAGCGTCCTGATCGTCAGCGGGCCAAGCCGTACTGCTGACATCGCTATGCAGCTTGTACTGGGTGCACATGGGCCAGCCGCCGTCCACATTCTTATGCTGCCCTAACTGATTATTCTGGCTCGGCCCTGGTGTTTTCTCCCATAGAAACAAATTCCGCTCACGGCTGGGCGGAATTTTAATTTAGGAAACCGGTGACTGGTGCTTCATTGACAAAAGTTTTATTTTCAGATAATGTAAATTTTAGTTCAGCACAAAAATATTTGGAGCGTCAGCTTGAAAAAAACTAACCGCTTCGAGCCTGTTCAGAAAAGCCCTTTTGAGGCTGCCCCAGCTCGAACTGCGCCCTTCAAATTGGACCCAGCCAAGTTTATGGCAGTGACCGCCATTCGCACGGCTGGCACATTGTCACGCACGCATATCGCCGAAACTATCGGGTATTCGCCCTCAAAGATTACGTCGGTGGTCAACGATCTCATCAATGATGGTATTTTGGAAGAAAAGGGTGAAGGTCCGCCCACGGGGGCACGGCGCACCAGAGAAATCGGATTTAATCCCCAGTACGGTTATATCGTCGCGGCGCGAATCGGTTTTACGAAGCTCGATATAGCGCTGGTGGACTTTACCGAACATATCCGCGTGCGCCGGATGCTGCCGCTGCCCCAGCCCGCCGACCCAGATACTGTACTTAACCAAATATGCCATGTCGTCAGAGAGCGCATTGATAAACTAAATATCCCGATCAGTGATGTGCTGGCGTTCAGTATCATCGTGCCAACCCTGATCGACGTTCGCTCTGGCACGCTCTATGACACTCCTCACATGCCTTCCTGGGGG
>JACRBK010000179.1 GCA_016234525.1 Chloroflexota bacterium | reverse complement strand
GCCCTGGGCGTTTTGACAACTCCTGACGGCGAACTGGTTTTCGAAGTCCCCGAAAAACGGATCGACCTCTCGTGGGATGACAACATCTTTTCCTACCAGTATTTCAACGAAAACAGCCTGGTGAATTTCGTCATGGGGGGCGCGATCACCTGGGGACCGGGCGCAGCCGATGATGACTGCGGTTTTGTGCTGCGTATGAAAGACGAAGAGAACTACTTCTATACGGGCATTGACCAGTTGAATCAGGTCCATTACGACGAAATGACCGACGGCGTATGGCAGTCCCCAGCCAAATTCGAGACGGATCAGATCGCCACTGGCGCCGGAAATCGAAATGAATTGGTGGTCGTCTGGCAGGGCGACACGCTGACGACCCTGGTGAACGGCCAGATCGCCGCCCAAAAGACGGACGGCACCCTGGTTGAAGGGTATGTCGGCATTGCGATGGATACATTCGAAAACAGCGCCGACACCCACTGCATCTTTAACAACCTGTGGGTGTGGGAATTGAACAGCGGTCTCGGCCCACATCCGCTGCAAGCGCCGGAAAACGCCCAACTCACCCGCTACCAGTCATCGCCGGAGGAAGCGTTCGGCGAACTCAAGGTGCTGGGCTTTATTCCCCAGGGTGGAAACATGGTCTTTCAGCAGGACAGCATGGCGTTTGCCGGAGAGGGATTCTGGTCTACGCCGCTGGCAGAAGATCAGCCCTATACCAACGTGGTTATGGCGGGCGAACTGCGTTTTACGCCCGGCGCGACCTCCGACACCGAAACGTGTACGCTGCTGGCGCGCGTCGAAGGCGGCGGCTTTGGGGCGGATTATGCCTATTTTGAACTGGGATTCAACAATACGGGCAAACTCTATGCGATGGACCTGGCACCGGGAACCCTGCCCGCCGCGAATTTTTACGCCGAGAATGTCGATCTCAGCCAGCCGCATCATGTGTTGTTCATCTTGAATGACAACACCTTGACGTTGTTTTTTGACGGTCAGATCGTCGCCAACCGCGAGCCGATCCAGGACGGTCACCCCGGATCGTATGCAGCGTCGCTGAACGCTAAGACTGCCTCCACCGCCTGCCAGATCAATAATCTCTGGGTCTACCAACTTTCGTTTACCCGAATGATTGATCGTTCGTCGCATCCGGCCCCGGCCCGGCCTACTCTGCCCCACCGCTAATATACTTCAACAAGTTATGCTGGTCGCAGAAGTGAAGAACAGCCTCACCCCCTGCGACAGCCGGAGACTCTCCCCTTTCTCTGCGCAGCGGGGAAAGGGGTCGGGGGATAGGGGTAAAACTGGGCAGGGCAAGCCCTGCCCCTACCATTTGTTGGCTGTGTTCTCCATGAAAACAGGAGGTCAGACCGTCTGCCCCATCGATTATCATCCCGAAATAATTATGCTAGAATTCGAATTACTTGTGTGTTTTTCGTTTTTGTTCGCGCACATACCCAGGGAGAACCACTATGAAAATCAAGCTGACGGTGGCTGTTTTTGTACTCTGCGCACTGATCCTCGCGCCAGGGCTGGCAGCAGCACAGGGACCTCTCACGCCCGAAGAAGTCGTACAGGTCTTACTAGATGCGGAATTGATCGCCAGCGACGAAGGCGAAGTCGTGTTGGAAGTCGAAGAAGAGACCATTGATCTGGCGACTGAAGACAACTATTTTTCGTACTTCTTCTATGAAGATGTCGACGCGGAAAATATCGTCATGTCCGCGAATATCACCTGGGGGCCAGGCGCGGCAGAAGATGACTGCGGGCTGGTGCTGCGTGGAATCGACAACGATAACTATTATTATGTCGGCTTCTCGCAGGATAATCAGGTGCGGTTCGACGAAATCACCGACGGCGAATGGCAAGACCCTCAGTTTTTTGACACCGAAGTGATAGTCGCCGGTGAGGGAAAAACAAACAACATTCTGGCTATCGCGCTGACCGGATCGATCATCGTGGTGGTGAACAACGAACCGGTGACCCAAATTGAGGATGACACCCTGGCTGGCGGTTGGGTCGGCGTAGGGATGGACACCTATGACACCAGCGCCGCGACAAGCTGTGTTTTTTCGGATATCTGGGCGTGGGAACCGGCCAAAGCTGCCTCAACGGGCCTGACAGGTATGCTCGGCGGCTCGTCGGATGTGGTTCAGCTCTCCGATTACCGGGGCGAACCTGCGCAAGTTATGAGCGAACTGGAAGACCTGGGGATTGTCCCCAACGGCGGCAGCCAGGTCTTTTTCGAAGACTATGCCTATTTCACCGGCGCGGGTTCGTTCTTTACGCCGCTGGCGCGCAATTCACCCTTCACCAATGTCGTCATGGGCGGCGAACTGACTTTCACCGTCGGCACGACTTCCGACACTGAAGCCTGTACGCTGATGGCTCGCGTGATCACTGGTGCCAATGGCAGCGATACCTATATTGAGGTCGGGTTCGACAACGAAGGCCAGCTTTATGGAATCGACCTGGATGGCGGCGAAATGGTGATGGGCCAGGTCTTCGCCGAGGGCGTAAAATCCAGCGCGGTTCACCATGTCCTGTTCATCGCCAACGATGATAAACTCACTGTCTTTTTGGATGGAGATCTGGTCGCCAATGAGGTTCAACTCTCCGACCCACGCTCCGGTACGTTTGGCATCGCGCTGACGGGCAAAGCCTCATCCGCAAAATGCGAAGGCCATAATATCTGGGTGTACGAGCTGGACTGATCCAGTTTGCGCCTGACTCTTTATCGTAGTGCCGCACCTGCGAGAAGCACACTCGCAGGTGCTTTTCGTCCACCATTTCCTAATCTTTTATCAATTTTTTTCCAATAACGCCCCCATTTTTGCCAACTTGTGTTACACTACCCTCAACGCTTTCTTATGTTTTCGTCGTTGCCTGCCCACACGACACAGGAAAAGTTGTCAAATGAAAATAAAGATTGCCCTCATCGTCTCACTTTTGTGCATTACCAGCCTCACCCCTGGTCTAGTCTCGGCAACAGGCCCCATCACCGCGCAGGACACGCTTAAAACCCTGATCAACCTCGGTGTTCTCAGCAGCGGCGACGGCGAACTGGTTTTTGAAGTGCTTGAAAAACAGATCGATCTCTCGAAGGATGACAATACCTTCTACTATCAGTACTTCAACGAAAACAACCTCGTCAATTTTGTCATGGGCGCGACAATCACCTGGGGGCCGGGCGCAGCAGAGGATGACTGTG
>JACRBK010000167.1 GCA_016234525.1 Chloroflexota bacterium | reverse complement strand
TAAAAAACGCGCGGCGGCATCTAACGCCCGGCTGATCATCTGGTGAGCGGTAGTCGCTGCCAGGTCATGCAGTTTGTTTTCAGAAGGTGGCAGTTTTTCGAGCAGTTGTAATACTTCGTCAATTTTGTTTCGCCCTAGCCAATGTTTGATTAACTGCTCAGCGGCGAGGGTATAAACGGGTTCACCCGCCGTGCTGCGATCCAGCGCCAGTTGAAAATACCGGACGCTCGTTTCCGGTTTTGGCGCTGCCGAGCTAGACCGAGAACCTAACAGGGACCGTAATGGTCCTGAACTGCCTTCATCGTCGTCCTCAAAATTGCTCGCTGGTTCGGCCCCGATCATCGCCATCCCGGCGGCGAGCGCCACCGATGGATCGTCGGGAGCCAGGTTTACGGCGCTGTCAAAATAACGCGCGGCATCTGACCAATAACGCCGCCGCGTGGCACGCCGTCCATCGGTCAGGCGCTGTCTGACTTTTTCTTCGGCTTGTATGCGCAGCTCTGGGATGCGCTCATCGCCCGGCAGATGGTCTTCCAACCGGGGCAGCGTTTGACCCACAAAGACGAGATCGCGCTCAGTTTTTAGACAAAGCTCGACCTTAAGCAGTTCGGCTTCAACATCTTTTGGGTTTTCTCCCAGGTAGGAATCAAGCAGGTCGAAGGCTTCTTCCCGGTCCCCGCCTTCGAACAAACGCTTGATGTCATCGAGAAACGAAACGGCTGCTGTTCCATTGGTTGTTGGCTGCATGTTCCTGTTACCCCATTCCGCTTAAATAGTGTGTGGCTATCCCCGCCTAGACTATTTATCTCCTCCTTCAATAATATTGTTTCAAAAAGGGGGGTAGTCCCTGAAAAATTGGGGGAACAGAAGGAATCGTTAGGAGAGACAGGAATGGATGAGGCGAAGCATTTCCTGAGGGGAGGCGTTTTCTTTTTTGAGATTAAATAGTGGGGCTTGGCGCGTGGAGTCCGCAGGCGAATCACTGTCAGCAGCGGCAGATGTGATGATAATCAGCGGAATATGCGCCAACGCGGTGTTTTCGATCAACAATCGCTGCACTTCTGGCCCCTGAACTTCGGTAGAGTCAAGTACCAACAGGTCAGGCAGCATCAGATCGGCCATTTCGACCACCAGCTTGTTGACGGCAGCCATTTCGACCACATACCCCTCACGTTCGAGCGTTTGCTGCCAGGCTAATGTATTGGCCGACGCGTTACAAGCCAGCAGCACAAAACGGGTTTTGACTTTGGCCGATTCATCGTAAGGAGAATCAAAGATCACCGACCGCTGCGCGGTGTACAACGGGGTTTCAGTGGATGTCGTTGTGTTCAGCGCGCGCTGCTGAGGAGTAGCGATAGGAACAGAGAAATAAAACTTGCTGCCTGCACCGACTTCGCTTTCTACCCAAATACGCCCCCTTTGCAGGTCGACCAGTTGTTTGCTGATACTGAGTCCCAACCCGCTGCCGCCATATTTGCGCGATACCATGAGGTCGCCCCGGTGAAAACGATCAAAAATATTTTGCCGCACATGATCGGGAATCCCAACCCCGGTATCCGCAACACAGACGACGATCTCATTTTCCACGACCGACGCGCGAACGTGAATGCTGCCGCGTTCGGTGAATTTGACGGCGTTGGAAAGCAGGTTCAATACCACCTGCCGCAAACATACACTATCGGCCCAAACCAGGGGAAGGTTGGTCGAAATATCGCGTTCCAGTTCGACTGGCCGCCCGTGCAACAGGGCCTGAGTAGTAAAAAGCGCTTCATACAAGATGGCGCGCAGGTCAAAAGCCGATTGGTTCAATTTGATCTGCCCGGCTTCAATTTTGCTCAAGTCGAGGATGTCATTGATCAAGATTAGCAGGTGTTCGCCGCTTTTGCTGATAGTGTGGAGGTCTTGCTGATATTCGGGCGGCAGCGCCGTAGGATAAATCTTGAGACTGGGATCGAGCATGGCTTGTGTCAGCCCAATAATCGCGCTTAGTGGCGTGCGCAGTTCGTGGGACATATTTGACAGAAATACACTTTTCAGGCGGTTGGCTTTGTCGGCTTGATCGCGTGCCGCTTCTGCCGCGTCGAACAGGTCCGCATTACGAATGGCAATCGCGAGTTGATCGGCCAGACTTTGCATCACCAGCGCGTCGTCTTCATCAAAAGTGTTTACCTGATCACTTTGCAAATCTAATACACCCACAATGTGTCTGCCAATACGCAGCGGAAGTACCAGTTCTGAGCGTGTATCAGGCAGTCTGCTCTCATAGTTGTACAGCGGATCCAGCGATACATTGTTCGCCAGTCGCGCCTCGCCGTGCAGCGCGCACCATCCCACCAGACTCTTATTATTCAGCTTAAGCCGCACTTCTTTTGAATCAGGTGGTTCAAAATTTTGGGGCGCACTGCTGCGCAAGACAACTTCACCTGTTTCTGAGTTCACCAGGAATATACCCGTATGATAATATCCGAAACGCTGGTGAATGATCTGCACGATCTGGGTGAGCAGTTCGTTTCGATCCAGGATCGAAGTGACGCTGCGCGCTACTTCGGCGTGCGCCTGCAATTGGACCGCTCGCTGTTTTAGGGCATTGTTGAGCCGGTCCAATTCTTCGGCCTGCCGCCGGACCTCAAAATAATTGCTCAATGCCCATACGGCGGGGGTAAGTTTTTCCTCCACTGATCCCAGGATCAAACTCACCACTTCTTCGACGGTGGTTTCGGCGGTGCGGCGCTCAGTGATTTTGAGGCCCGCATTTAAGATCAAAATACGATCGGCGATCAAAAATACATCGTCCAGGTTCTGAGTCACCAACAGCACAGAGCCGCCCCGGTCGCGTGTTTCGCGTATCAGCCGCAGAATGTTTGGTTTGTAAGTTTCGAGCGCGTTGATTGGTTCGTCGAGCAGCAGCAGGTCAGGAGTCCAGATCGTTGCATGGACAAAAGCTACCATCTGGCGCTGGATGCTGGTCAGATCATTGAGCGGGCAGTCAAGGGGAGGGACTTCAAAACCGAGCCGCACGAATTCCTTTTCGGCGTATTCCTGCAAGTGTTGATCGTTCCACCATCCGATCCAGCGTGGTAGGAAGCGTTGAGTATTAGGAGTCTGTCCGGCAAAAATATATCCTAACGCGCTCATGTGCTCGGCGATGTTGATATCCTGGTGAACGACTCGAATACCCAGCCGGGCAGCACGATAGGATGGAGACAGCCGCGCGCGCTTTCCGCGAACATAAAAGCGCCCTGTGTCAGGTTTAAGGATGCCTGAGATCAGACTGAGCAGCGTGGATTTGCCAGAATCCGTATCGCCAACCACGCCGATGATCTCCCCAGGATAAATATCCAGGTCAAGATCGCGCAGAGCTTCGACACCGCCATATCGCTTACAAAGTTTAATCGCTTCTAAAAAAGGCTGTCCAGTTTTGTTCATGCTGGAGATCATCCACTCTATGCGATAAATGCCCAACCTTAACTATCGATGAGGCTGGGATCAATGTTCTAGATCGAGCGGCTATCGATACTTAACGCAAGGTTTCACCGGGGTCTGAACTGGTTTTCCGGTTGTCTGTCTGCGTATATAGGTTTTTGAAGAACGCGCTCGTGCGGGGAGCCTGACGGGCGCGATCAAAGGCGATAGCCAGGATGATCACAAATCCAATCGCCTCTGGCTGCCAATAAGCATCCACCCCGCGCAGATTCATCCCATTACGCAAAACCTGCATTGTTGCCGCGCCGATCAAAGCCCCAATCATCGTCCCCTTGCCACCTTTGACACTGGCCCCACCGATGAATACAGCAGCGATGACATCAAGTTCATATCCTTGTGCGGCGGTGGGCATGGCGACCCCCAGACGGGCCGTCATCAGTGTGCCACCGATCCCCGCCATCAGGCCAGATAGGGTGAACGCGAGAAGCTTAACCTGGCGCGTATTGATGCCCGAAAGTTGAGCCGCCTGTTCGTTGCCGCCCAGCGCATAGATACGATAGCCCCAGATCGTGCGCGTCAAAAAAACGGTCATGACAATGACAAAAATAATCATCACAATGGTGGGGTAGGGTAAATTGTAGGCTACCAGGGGTAACTCTAATTCGCCCTGCCCAATCTGACGGAAGTCATTGTTTAGATTGCGGAAAGGCCAACCTTTGGCCCACCCATAACAGATGCCACGTGCAATACTCATCATGCCAAGCGTGGCGATAAAAGGGGGCAGCCCTCCCAAGGCAACCAACATGCCATTTATCATGCCCAAAAAAACACCCATCGCGCAGCCGGCAAGCAGCGCTAGCGGCACATATTGGCTGTTTACCACCACGATCTCGCGACCTGCGTCCGTTACTTGTTTGACCGCCCAAGGAGATTGATCACCGCTGATAAAATAAGCGGCGGCCAAACCCGACAGCGCCATCACTGATCCCGTAGACAAGTCAATGCCACCGGTGATGATCACGAGTGATTGACCAAACGCAGCAATCGCTATCCACGAAAAGGCCAGGATGACATTACTGACATTTTGCGGCGTGGTGAAGGTATCGGTCGAATACCATAAGTACACACACATCAACGTAAGAATAAAGAAAACCCCAACCTCTTGACCGGAAATAATATTCCGCAGCCAGCGGCGAGAGGTTTGCCCATATGACGGAAGCTGCCCCTTTGATTGTTGATCGTTGTCCATGTCACGCTTCCTCTATTTTTAATCCAATGAGATGAGCCGTCATCTATTTTAGTATGGAGGAGGCAGTGGTTGGGTAAAGTCGGAAGTTTCCCAGGCTTCGAACATCGCATCTACATTTTTAATTGTCACAATGTCCATCCCACTGTCGGTCCATGAGGGAAACGTTTTGCCGTTGATCACATAATCATAGGCCATATAGAGTGTGTCATAACCCCAGCCCCAATATTTCTGGCCGACGAGACCATCGAGACGCCCGGACTTGAGCCACTCAAGTTCTATGGTTAGCGTGTCGAAAGCAACCACTTTTAAGTCGCCTTTCGTGGTTGCTTCGTCAAACAGGGGCATCGCGCCATCGCCTGCGAAGATAGGCCACAGACCGACAAAGAACCAGCCATTCAGATCAGGGTATGCCAACATCGTTTCTTCAACCACCTGTACACCCTGGTTCACATCATCGTTACAGGCTACTGTCTTAACGATTTTGATATCAGTATCCGCGATACCATCCTTGAAGCCACGAATACGCTCTTCGAGGTTGAATGCCCCCGGCACGCCTGTCAGCAGCGCCACTTTGCCCGATCTACCCATTGCGCGGATCAAGATGTGGGCGGCTTCCCTGCCGCCGTCGTAGTTGCTGATTCCGAGGTAGGTGAAGCGTCCTGAATCCGGTGAGTCTGAGTCCCAGGTCATCACAGGGATACCTGCTTCGATAGCTGAGTTGATCGGATCAATACAACCATCAGGGTCGTTGCAGCTCACGCCGATAGCATCTACCCCCTGCGCAATCGCATCTTCGATCACGCGGGCTTGTTCTGCCATATCCGATGCGACTGAACCCATGTATAGGCATTCTACGGCTCTGCCTGTTGAGGCACTCAGTTCTTCCGCCGCCTTCATGCAGCCGTCGCGTCCCAGTTCAAAGACCGGGTTGTTCAACGCCTTCGGAATCCATGCCAGGGTGAAGGTGTCATCTTGGGCGCGAACATATGTAGAGGCTGTCGAGTCGCCCATCGTCGGCAGCGCCACTGCTGCCATCCCCAAAATACTTACAATACGCCACAAATGTTTCATGTTTTCTCCTCAAAATTTTTCTGGAGAAGGGGTGTTTCCCTTAGTACTTAAGAACTGCGGATTCTATCGCATGATCGTTGTAAAATAATACAATTAATGCTATTTTGTTTATTAAGCCAACAAAATAGCATTTTGTCAAGCGTTCAAGACATTTGGTCGAGGTGGTGAATGTTTTTTGTTCGTGCTGTTCGGTTGACAAAACCGTTTTTACCCCCTAATATTTTGTTTGAAAATACAACAAATTTTGCGAGGGAAGATGACACTAGGCCGCGCCGATCAAAGTCTGGTCAAGCAGCTTAACAGCGCGTTGATCTTAAATCTGCTGCTTGCCGAATCGCCCCAGTCGCGGGCAAACCTGGCGCAGCAAACAGGGTTAAATCGCAGCACGATTTCTTCGTTGGTCGCTGACTTGATTTCGTTGGGTCTGATCCGTGAAGTGGGATTGCAAGAAGCTTCGTCACGGGGCCGGCCTGGTGTACTGCTGGAATTGAATCCTGGCGGCGGCGGGGTGGTTGGTCTTGAAATCAATGTCGGTTATGCAACAGCCATTCTGACCGATTTCACCGCGCAAATGCTCTGGAGGCGTCATGTGACATTTTCGCCTGATACTGATCTGCCTTCAGCGATTCGTCTGTGCGAAGAACTAATTTGCGCGGCACTAC
>JACRBK010000166.1 GCA_016234525.1 Chloroflexota bacterium | reverse complement strand
CACCGTTGTTTGCAGCCGCCGCTGCTCATGCGCCACCAGGACACGACGCTCCGCGCGTAGTTTGCTTTCGGCATACAAGCCCACCGGGCGGCAGGCGTCATTCTCGCGGAAAGCCGATCCGCCGGTATTGATCGGGCCGTATACCGCCGCGCTGCCGGTATATACCAGATGGCGCACCCCAGCGGCGGCAGCGGAATCAACCAGATTCGCCGTCCCCCAGTGATTCACCTGCTCTAACCACCCGGTGGGACCAAAGGAAAGTGGGGTGCGCACAATCGCCGCCATGTGGACGACTGCTGTCACACCTTCCAACGCGCGACGCATCCCGGCGTTATCGAGAATATCCCCTTCGATAAACTGGAAATGCGCCCCATACGGCAGATCGACAAGCGTAATATACGTCTCGCGGTGGAGATTGTCATAGATGCGGATGGTGCAGTCCGCGAAGGCGGGATCGGCAGCCAGGTCACGGATCAAGCGTGATCCGATATACCCGGCCCCTCCAGTGATCAGGATCGTGCGTGGTGATGTGCTCATAAGTTATCAGTTCTCAGTGAACAGTAAACAGTTTTTAGTGATTAGTTTTTAGTAGAGGCGGGGTTGGCCCTGCCCAATGGATGTGTTGATTTAAGAATGGCCTCATTGATCTACGCCACCAGCGCCGCAGGCTCAAGCCCTGCGGCTAGAGAAAAAGCCTGGAAGCGCACTCAAGGCGCTGAAAACCAGACTCTAACCAGCCCCTTCAGTGGGCTTCCCCGCCTTTTGCATAGCCGGGCCGCTTGAGCGCCCGGCACAAACGGCTTAACTGAGCGCTGCTTGCTGCGCCCTAAATTTTCAGGAAATGAGGCTTTCTGTCTATTCTTTTTTCTTCGCGGGTGTTGTCACCGGGGCCAGCGCGTTCGTATGCAGCCCGCATTCCGTCTTATTTTTGCCCGCCCAACGCCCGGATCGTTCGTCGCCGCCATCGGTTACCGGGGCCGTACACGGCGCGCAGCCGATACTGATATACCCCTGGCTGAACAAGGGATGCGACGGCAGATCGTGGTGGTGAATATAGCTCCAAAGATCCTGGCGCGTCCAGGCCAGCAGCGGGTTGATCTTAGCCTGACCGTCGGGCAGCAGTTCGATCACCTGGGCGGCGGCGCGCGTGCTGGTCTGATCGCGGCGAATGCCCGTCAACCAGGCGTCCAGGTCACGCAGGGCACGCTGCATCGGCTCTACTTTGTTGATATAACAACACAGATCAGGATCGCGGCGGTAGAGTGCATCACCGTGCTGTTTGATCACTTCGGCCTGGTTGATCTCGGCGCGCACGATGCGCAGTGTCAGCCCCAACCGCGCGACCAGTTCATCCCGATAGGCCAGCGTCTCAGGAAAATGATAGCCCGTGTCGAGAAAGATCACCGGCAGATCGGGTCGGACCTGCCCGATCAGATGCAGCAGCGCCACACTTTGAGTCTGAAATGAAGAAGTCGCCGCTAAGGCAGGCATCAACCGTTCCCCTGCCCACGTGATGATCGCGGCAGGATCGGCTCCATCAAACCGAACATTAAGTTCGGTGATTTCTTCAGCGGTCAAACGAGACATGCAGGCGGCTCCATCAGGTGATTACAGAATTTCATTTCCCTCTTAATTCTAACGCAATTTTCGGTAAAACGTTACGGTGAGTTTGGCGAGCCGCGTGCAACTCTGCCCGCCATCAGGCGTAATGGTATTAGAATGAGATGGAGCTAGACTCATGGACTATCTGAAACGCCTTTCCCCTGGTATGGCGCTGCTGCTGCTTGGGCCACTTTGCGGCGAACTGCTGTCGGGCCATCAAACCCTGTTTGAATTTATCAATCCGTTGGCGTTTGTGCTGACAGCCCTGCCCTATGGATTCGGCGCGATCATCTGCCGGGAACTCACGGTCCGCTGGGGAAAAGGATGGGTCAGCCTTGTTTTGTTAGGGATCGCCTATGGGCTATACGAGGAATTTGTGGTCGCGCGCTCGGTGTGGGATCCTGACTGGGCCGAATTGGGGGCGCTGCGGGATTATTCCTACTGGCGCGGCCTGACCTGGACCTATGCCGAGGTGCTGATTCACTTCCACGTGACAATCAGCATTATCAGCAGCGTGGTACTGGCCGAAATCCTGTATCCTGATCACCGGGGCGAACGTTGGGTCACCAACCGGCAGTTGGCGGCCTGTTTCGTCGGGTTGGCGCTGTGGACTCCGGTATTATGGTTGATCAATCCCTTTATGCCTCCGCTCGGCAGTTTCGCGCTGACCTGGCTGGTGATCGCCGGGCTGATGTGGCTGGCGCGGCGGCTTCCGGCGCGGGTTTTTCCGGCGCGGGCGGGAACCTCAACGCGCCCGCTATGGTATGGCGTGGTGGCGGGCGTGAATATGACCATCGTGTTTATCACCGTTTTTATGCTGCCCGACGTCGCCCAATCGTGGCTGCCGCCCTGGCCAGTTTCCCTCGCGTTTGTTGCCGCGCTGGACATGATCGCGTTTGGGATCATTATGCGCTGGTCCGGCAACGGCACGGCCTGGGATGACCGGCATAAGCTGGCGTTCGTAATCGGCCTGCTGGCGTTTTTTATCGTCTTTGGCGTGCTGCAAGATTTCGATGAAGGGTTCGGCGGGCTGACTATCGTTTCGGCGGTCAGCGTATGGGCGTTTCGAAAACTGTGGCTGACTACCCAGACTCGTTATGCTGAGGGAGAGGCGATAGAGCTTACGGCATAAAACCGCAGACAAAGGAGGCATTTTGACTGATTATACTTTTCGCCTGCTTGAATAATAAGCTAAAATGCCCCCTCTCAAACAGAAAAGAATTCTGTTATTTGTCGCGTCATAGTCGGTAGTTGGCCTGCCTCAAGATAAAATCCGCCTTTAACTTCCCAATGACCCCCTACTATATAGTCTGGCCTCAAATAGACTTCAACGAGAATGTGTCCCTTCTTATCAGAAGCAAACTGTATGCTAAATTCTTCTTCAACAGTCTTCCATTCTTTCACGCCCTCCCAGCCTCTCCAATTGTCTTCCATCTGCTTGAAAATCGTAACAAGCCAGCGGGCGTCCGTGTACGCCCAGACTCGCGCAGCGGCTTCAAGAGTCTCGACTTTGAGAGTCACGGAGAAATATTCAATACAATCGGCTGTATCACTGGGTGTAGGATGTGAGAACTCTAAATAGTTGCTTCCTTCAGCGGCTTTAATATGTACTTTCTTTGACATTGGATACCTCGTTATCGTTTCCAGATTAAGTTAACTTACGAGTACGGTTGTTTATCAATATCACAGCAGCCCGCGCATCATGATCACGACGTGAGTCCGGTTTCCGAACGGGCGCGGCGGAGTCCGGCGCACGATCTCAAAGCCCATCCGCTGCCAGAAACGCAGCGCCCCGGCGTTCGCTTCGACCACGCCCAATCCCATCACGGTGACGCCTTGCTGCGCTGCCCAGGTCGCGAACGCCCGGCAGATCTGCTCGCCGATCCCCTGACCACGCCGGGCGGGATCGATCAGCATCAGGCCGATAAACCATTCGCCGGGGGTGGGATAATCGCACATGACATCCAACACGCCCGCCAGCCCGCCGGAGACATCCCACACCCCCAGCAGCAGTTTATCATCCAGCGTTTTGCCCGGCGCGACATCCAGAAACAGATCAGCGGCGGCGTGGTCGCTGGGCGGGAAACCCTCGACCAGATCAAAATAATCGGCGCACCGTTCCAGTAAGGTCTGCACGGTGGCGCGATCTGCATCCGTCAAGCGGGCGACTCGATAATCCGGCGTAGAAAACAAACTGGCTTGCGTCATCGGGTATCCTCATAAGCCGCAGGCTCAAGCCCTACGGCTAAAGATCAAAAGCCTGGAAGTGCAGAAAACCAGGCGCGGCAAGCAGCGCCCAATGAGTGTCAACTTAAGCCAAAATCTAGCCCCACCCCTTGATCCCCTCCCCACTGCGCGCTGCGCTGGTGGAGAGGGGAAAGCCGGGTGCGGCAAACGGCGCCCCTACAAAAACCCGGTCGGCTGCGGCAGGGGGTGAGGCCGCTCTTTATTACCCCCTACAGATTACCACTATGAGGCGGTTTAGGGAATCAACGTCTGAATATCGTCCGCGCGCTCGACGGCCCACCCTTCGATCTCGCGGGGGGTGCGCACCCGCCACCAGATCAGCCCATCATCCGAGCGCCAGGGGCCTTCAAGAATCGTGACCACGGTGCCGGGTGCGAGTTTTTCTAGAATCTCAAAGGCCAGCCCTGGCCCGGAGCGCACACTGAGCGTATCATTCACGGCATAAACCGTCACCTGCTGCCCGGCGACAAACTGCCCCGGCGGCGCGGGAGTCGGGGACGGCGTGAGCGAAGGTCGAGGCCCGGTCGGCGGCGGCAGAGTCGGAAGTATCTCAACGGCTGAGTCTTGAGCCGCATAGGCGCGCAGGTGGAAAAAGTCGCCCCAACCGTTCCATAAGCCGTCGGGCGGCTCCCAATAACGCACATAACGCGCCAGCGTGGGCGGAATCGCCGCATCGACGATCACACTGCGGGTACCGTCCTGCTCCCAGGGTTCGTGGACATTTGTCACAACGGTCGTCCAGGTGCTATTATCGAGCGAGACGGCGACTTCAAAGGTTAAATTGTTGGCATACGCGCCGTCCCAGTCCAGCGAATAGCCCACCCCCACCAGTTCGTACACGCCCAGCAGATCAACCACCTGGAAGGTACCATCACCGTTATTCGTTTCAATGCCCCAACGCCCGCCTTCTGGGTTAGTGGTGCTGTTATAGTCGGCTTCGTCGTTGGCATCTCCCCAGGGCGCATAGGTGACTCCCCCAGCGCGGGCAATCACCGGCTTATTCGCCGCAACGTTCACCCCTAACGCGGGTGCAGCCGTCGCCGCCGGTTCAGGAGTCGCTGTGGTGGGCGCGATCTCTTCAGCCAATAGTCTCACGTTATCCCAATAGACCACGCCTTGCGACATACCGCTGCTATAGAGAGACACACGGATGAACTGGGTTTCGGCAGGAGCCTGGGCAGAGAGTTTCAGGCGGCTCCATTCAGCGCTTAAACTATCCTGCGTGTAAAGATCAATCCGCTGCCGGCTGGCATCTAAAAATTCGAGTATGATTGCGCTGCTGGCTCCTTCGTCCACCCGGCTGTCCGCCCACAGGGTATAAAACCAGCCTGCCTCCGCATACACAATCTGTACTGCCCCGATGCTGCACACCGTATTACAATTCGGTTCCATACTGCGGAAACCATAACCCCGCTGTTCTTGGGACAGATCTACCTGCTCTACCCAGTATCCATTGTCAGGGGCGGACACTACACCCTGCACGAGATACCAGCGGTAGACGTCAATATCGGATTGCAACCAGAAATCAATCAAACCAAAATCGTTTATATCCAGGCTGCCATTGGCGATCCAATTGCCCGGATCAGTCTCTGGATTTGGTGTGGTGGAGTTAAAAATTTCCGGCGTTGCGGTGCCGCTGCCGCGCGCATATGACGGATCGCCGCTGGCAGCCCACAACCCGATCCCCAGGCAGAAAATCGT
>JACRBK010000165.1 GCA_016234525.1 Chloroflexota bacterium | reverse complement strand
GCAGTTCTACATCCGCACCATGGATGTGACCGGCACGATTGACCTGCCCGCCGGCGTGGAAATGGTCATGCCCGGTGACAGTGTGAACCTCAAAGTCGAGCTGATCATCCCGGTCGCGCTCGAAAAAGGTTCGAAGTTTGCTATCCGTGAAGGCGGCCTGACCGTCGGCGCGGGGGTTATCACCGAAATCTTGGAATAAACTAAATGGTATCGGGGGAGACTGGCATGTGGCATCCGCAGTGATGGGAACTGCCAGTCCCCGCCAGTTGACTTCGGCGAGAAGAGTGGAAGTCTGAGGAAACCTTATGGCTAAACAAAAAATTCGCATCCGGTTAAAAGCGTATGACCACCGTGTTCTGGACCAATCGGCCCAGCGCATCGTGGAAACGGCAGAGCGTACTGGCGCGCGCGTCGTCGGCCCAGTGCCGCTGCCTACACGCATTGAGCGGTTCACGGTTCGCCGTTCGCCGTTCATTGATAAGGACTCGCACGAACATTTTGAAATCAGGACCCATAAAAGATTGATCGATGTGTTGGACCCTGATGCAAAAACGATTGACACCCTGATGCGGTTGAATTTGCCCGCCGGTGTGGATATCGAAATCAAAATCTAGTCTGCGCCGGATGTAAAGGCCTGTAGTGCAAGTTCGTTGGTAATCAATCCAGTAGTCGAAGCCGGGATGATGCGTGGGAAGCACAATGTTCCCATCCAGTCCCTGGGAGAGGCACCAGATGAAGGGCATCATTGGTAGAAAATTGGGCATGGCCCAGATTTTTGACGAAAACGGACAGGTGATCCCTGTAACCGTGATCCAGGCCGGGCCGTGCTATGTCACTCAGGTTCGTACTGAGGACAACGATGGATATAAGGCTGTTCAGCTTGGCTTCGAAGAACTGCAACCCCGGAGCAATGGGGCATCGCGGCTGAATAAGCCGGCGCAGGGCCATCTCAAGCGCGGTAGCCTTAGTCTGCCCGATCTGCGCGTCTTGCGCGAATTTCGCGTGAAAGAAATCGACGTGCAAGAAGGTCAGGTCGTCAAAGTGGATGTGTTCGAGAAGGGTGAGCGGGTAGACGTTGTGGGTACGTCGAAGGGGCGCGGCTTTGCCGGTACGATCAAACGCCACAACTTCCACCGTCAACCCAAGACTCACGGCGCGTCGGACCGTACACGCGCACCGGGTTCGATTGGCTCGACCACGACCCCGGGCCGCGTGCGCAAGAATATGCGCATGGGCGGTCACATGGGCAGCGATCGCGTCACCGTTCAAAATCTCGAAGTTGTCTTGGTGGATGCGGAAAAGAACGTTCTCGCGGTGCGCGGGGCGGTTCCGGGGGCCAAAGGCGGCGTGCTGCTGATCAAACCCTCGCGCAAAACCCGGGCCAAGGCGTAATCCGCACCAAGGAGTTGTGAAGCATGTTAGTGCCAGTTCGTAATATGGCCGGTGACCAGGTGGGATCGATTGAACTACCCGCCGCGATTTTCGAAGTCGAGGTCAATACGGCCCTGATGCACCAAGCGTATGTGCGCCAGATGGCGAATGCTCGTCTGGGAACGCACAAAACCAAAACGCGCGGCGAGATTAACCGCACCAAAGCGAAGTGGTATCGCCAAAAGGGGACCGGGCGCGCGCGGCATGGGGCGCGTTCTGCTCCGATTTTTGTGGGCGGTGGTGTGGCACATGGCCCGCAGCCGCACAAACACACGCTGAAAATGCCGCGCAATATGCGCCGTGCTGCGCTGCGTTGTGCGCTTTCGGCCCTGGCCGCCGGTGATCAGATCGTCGTGGTAGACAAGCTGGAAATGGAAGCCCCCAAGACCAGCATGATGGCGAAGACGTTGCAGAGTTTGGTGGGCGATAACAGCGCGCTGGTGCTGCTGGCCGACCGGGATGTCGCGGTTGAAAGCAGCATTCGCAACCTGGACAACGCGCACTATCTGCGAGCCTCCTACCTGAATATCCGCGATCTGCTCAAGTTTGATCGGCTCGTCATCCCCCAGTCGGCGCTCGACGTGATCCAGATCATTCTGGGCCAAGAAGCAAAGAACTAGAGGAGCCGCGACGATGACGAAAGACCTGCACGTGTACGATATTGTGAAACGTCCGCTGATCAACGAAAAAACCTACCAGATGTCCCAGGTGTTGAATCAATATACCTTTGAGGTAGACTTGCGGGCGAACAAAATCCAGATTGCTGATGCGGTGATGAAAATGTTCGATGTGGACGTGATGAGCGTGCGCACGATGGTGATGCCAGCCAAACGCGGGCATCGGGGCCGCAAAATCTACACTCGCAAGCAGTCCTGGAAGAAAGCAATCGTTACCCTGCCGCAAGGCCAGACGATTGAAGCGTTTAATTTGTAGCCGTTGGTCGTGTGGTTGTTCAGATATCCGCGCCTCACGGGGCTAATGAACACCGCACTTGTTAGCACGATTTTGAGGTAGTGAAATGCCGATTAAGTCCTACAAGCCCACATCTCCCGGTCGTCGGGATATGACGGGTCACTCGTTCGAAGAGATTACGCGCGGAAAGCCGTATCGCCCCTTGTTGACCGACAAGCGCGCCCGCGCGGGTCGCAACAACAAAGGGCGGGTCACGGTGCGCCATCGTGGTGGCGGTCACAAGCGCCGTTACCGTCTGATTGACTTCAAGCGTAACAAGCACAGCGTTCCGGCCAAAGTCGAAACCATCGAATACGACCCCAACCGTTCCGCCCGTATCGCCCTGCTGCTCTATGCCGATGGCGAGCGTCGCTACATCATTGCGCCGCTGGGCCTGCGCGTAGGCGACAATGTGATGAGTGGACCGAGCGCGGAAGTGCGCCTGGGCAATTCTCTGCCCATCCGCCAGATTCCGGTTGGTACGCTGCTGCACAATGTAGAGTTGGAACCAGGACGCGGCGGCCAATTGGCACGCGCGGCGGGCACATCGGCCCAGCTTCTTGCTAAAGAAGGCACTTATGCGCAGCTCCGCCTACCGAGCGGTGAAGTACGCATGGTCCACGAAAATTGCCTGGCTACGGTTGGGCAGGTGGGCAATACTGAGCACGGCAATATCAAACTCGGTAAAGCGGGCCGGCGGCGTTGGATGGGCTGGCGTCCGACGGTACGTGGTACGGCGATGGACCCCAACAGCCACCCGCACGGTGGTGGTGAAGGTCGTTCGGGGATCGGTATGCCGGGTCCTAAAACCCCCTGGGGTCAACCTGCCATGGGGTATAAGACGCGGCGCAACCGTCGCACCGATAAGTTTATTGTGCGCCGGCGCGCGTCTCGTCGTGGTTAGCGGAGGCTGAAATGTCGCGATCTCTCAAAAAAGGGCCGTTTATCAATCCGAAGCTGCTGCGCAAGGTCGAAACCATGCGTGAGCGCGGCGACAAAAAGGTGATCCGTACCTGGAGCCGGGCTTCAACCATCTTTCCTCAGATGGTCGGGTTCACGATTGCTGTGCATGATGGCCGTCGCCATGTGCCGATTTATGTCACCGAAAATATGGTGGGGCACAAACTGGGCGAGTTCGCCCCCACGCGAACCTATCGTGGGCACCTGGCTGAGAAGAAGAAGAAGAAGATATAGGTCAGGACGGGGAATAAAGGATTACTGCTATGGCTGATGTGCAAGCTGTTGCCCGTTACCTGCCGATTTCACCGCGCAAACTGCGTCTGGTCTGTGACCAGGTGCGCGGGATGGGCGCCGACCAGGCGTTAATCACCCTGCGCCATATGCCGCAAAAAGGCGCTGAGTTTTTGTACAAGCTGGTGGAATCGGCAGTAGCGAACGCAGAACAAAACTTTGAGATGAACCGCCAGGACCTGGTGATCTCTCAGTTGGCGGCCAATGAAGGCCCCCGGCTGAAGCGGGTCAAGGCTGGCGCACGAGGGCGGTATAAACCGCGTGTAAAGCGTCTGAGCCATGTCACGGTGGTACTAACCGAGCGTGACGAGGAGTAGAACGAATGGGACGTAAAATTCATCCAGTGGGGTTCCGGCTCAAGATCAATCGGGACTGGTCGGCCCGGTGGTTTGCCGAAGGTGGCCGTTATCGCAACCTTTTGCAAGAAGACTTCCGTATCCGCCAGTTTGTCGAAAAAGAAGCCGAGCGGGCCGGGATCGCCAATGTTGAGATCGAACGTTATCCCAACCAGGTCCAGGTGTCGTTGTTCACTGCCAAACCGGGTATTGTGATCGGGCGTAAAGGCGAGAGCGTTAAAAAGCTGCGCCAGGGCCTCGAAGCGATCACCGGCAAGAAAGTGAAAGTTGAAGTCGAAGAAGTCGAAAAACCGGACCTGAGTTCCCGCTTGGTAGCGCTGAATATCGCGGGCCAGTTGGAACGTCGCATCGGCCACAGCCGCGCCATGAAACGCGCTGCCAGCCAGGCCATGCGTCAAGGCGCATTGGGTATCAAAATCCAGGTGAGTGGCCGTCTGGCCGGGGCCGAAATGGCCCGTCGTGAATGGCAGATGGAAGGTCGTGTGCCGCGCAGCACCTTGCGCTCGTACATTGACTACTCACAGGTCGAGGCGCTGACGACTTATGGGCGCATCGGGATCAAAGTCTGGATCTATAAGGGTGAGATTCGGGCCGAGGAAACTCGCCCGGTCGAAACCGGTGTTTACGTTAGTGAAGAATAGCACAGAGAGTAGACGACCATGTTAATGCCGAAGCGGGTAAAACACCGCAAGCAGTTTCGTGGCCGGATGAGAGGGGTGGCCTCGCGCGGTAACAAGGTCCAATTTGGGGACTTTGGATTGCAGGCGCTTGAGCCAGCGTGGATCACCAGCCGCCAGATCGAAGCGGCACGTCGTACCGTGATGCGTTATATCAAGCGTCGTGGGCGCGTGTGGATCCGCATCTTCCCTGACAAGCCGGTAACTAAACGGGCGGCGGAAAGCCGTATGGGTAAAGGTAAAGGTTCGGTGGATCATTATGTCGCCGTGGTCCGCCCAGGTCTGATCCTGTTCGAAATGGCAGGAACAGACGAAGAAATCGCACGCGAGGCGCTGCGCCTGGCCGCTTTCAAACTTCCGATTGCGACCAAAGTGATCAAGCGCACCGATCCGATTTCCGGTGAGGAGGTAGTGATCGAATGACCTCAGCAATTGAAATGCGCAAACTGACCGACGTGGAACTGGTCGCGGCACTGAATGACGCGCGCCAAGAAGCGTTCAACCTGCGGATGCAAGAAGTCTCAGGCCAGTTGAAAGACTACAGCCGGATCAAGCAGCTTAAGAAAGACATCGCTCGCCTGCTGACTGTGCAGCGCCAGCGTGAACTGGCCGCCCAGGTGGTCCGGGAGGAAAACAATGGCTAACAATCGTAAGCGCCTGACAGGCCACGTGATTCGCCATTCGATGCAAAAAACGGTGGTGGTGGAAGTCGAAAGCACCAAACTCCACCCCCTGTACAAAAAAGTGGTCCGTTCACGCAAAAGTTACATGGTCCACGACGAAACGGACTCGATCCCTGTGGGTGCGATCGTCAAGATCGTCGAAAGCCGCCCGATCAGCAAGACCAAACACTGGGCGGTTGAAGAAGTGATCCAGCTCCCAGGCCAGACTGATGTGCTGCCGGCATCGAATGAAAGCGAGGCGAATTAACCATGCTTCAGCAAGAATCTCGATGTAAAGTTGCCGACAACACCGGCGCGCGTGAACTGCTGGTGATTCATATCATGGGTGGGTTCAAGCGCCGCAGCGCCGCCGTAGGTGATATTGTGATCGCCACGGTCAAAGTCGCCTCGCCCCAGGGCGCGGTGAAAAAGAGCGAAGTCGTGCGTGCGGTGATTGTGCGCACGTCGAAAGAATACCGCCGCAGCGATGGTTCGTATATCCGGTTCGACGACAACGCGGCAGTTATTTTGCAGGGCGATACCCAGGACCCGCGTGGAACCCGCATCTTTGGCCCGGTAGCGCGTGAACTGCGCGAAAAAGGGTTCATGAAGATCGTCTCGCTGGCCCCCGAAACGCTCTAACAGCCAGCCAGAAGTAAGAGTGAGGCGAGTATGCAGCGCATAAAGAAGGGCGACACGGTGTTGGTGATCGCCGGTAAAGACAAAGGGACGCGCGGCGAAGTGCTGCGTGTTCTACCAAAAGCGGACCGCGTGGTGGTCGAACGAGTCAACATCGTCAAAAAACACCAGCGTCCGGTTCAGGCGGGGCGCGGCCAGATGCAGCCAGGCCGGATCGAATTTGAAGCCCCGATCCACATGTCGAACGTGATGCTGGTCTGCACCCAGTGCAGCGAAGCTACGCGGGTCGGTTTCCGGGTAACGGAAGACGACAAGAAAGTTCGTGTCTGCCACAAGTGCGGCAAAGACATTGACTAAGCTGTCTTCGAAGTGAGGTAAGGTGTATGGCGACGACGAATCGTATGCTGGAACGCTACCGCACAGAGGTAGTTCCAGCCCTAACACAAGAATTTGGGTTCACGAGCCTGATGCGCGTGCCGCGTATCACCAAATTGGTCCTGAATATCGGCGTCGGTGAGGCGCTCGATAATGCCAAAGCTCTGGACGCGGCGGTGGAAGACCTGCGCAAGATTACCGGCCAAAAGCCCGTGATCACCAAAGCGCGCACCAGCATCGCCAACTTCAAACTGCGCGAAGGCCGCGATATTGGGGTCAAAGTTGACCTGCGCGGCGACCGCATGTGGGCGATGATGGATCGGCTGGTGAACATTGCTCTGCCACGTACCCGTGACTTTAGCGGGATTAGCCCGGATGCGTTTGATGGGCGTGGCAACTATACGTTGGGTCTGCGGGAACAAATCTTGTTTCCGGAGATCGAATACGACAAAATCGATAAAGTGCGCGGCATGGAAATCACCATCGTGACGACAGCCCGCAACGACGAAGAAGGGCGGCGGCTGCTCAAATTGATGGGGATGCCGTTCCGCGAGCACTAAAAATCACTGTCGATAATCACGAACGAATCATGAGCCGTAAACAGTGGGTTTCAGTTCTGGAGAAGGTTTGAACCTATGGCAAAAAAGTCTATGGTGGCCCGCGAGACCAAGCGCAAATACAAAGTGCGCGTGCGGCATCGCTGCCAGTTTGTAGACCCGCATTCGGGCAAAGTGTGCGGACGGCCTCGCGGCTACATGCGCCGTTTTGGCTTGTGCCGCATCCACTTCCGCGAACTGGCGCTGGAAGGTAAGATCCCCGGCGTGGTGAAGTCTAGCTGGTAATTTGGGAGCGAATCATGCACAGCGATCCTATTGCCGACCTGTTGACGCGGGTACGTAACGCACTGATGGTAAAACACGCCAGTGTAGCCGTTCCCCATTCCAAGATCAACTTGGCGGTTGCGCAAATTTTGAAGAACGAAGGTTATGTCGAAGATGTCACAGTGACCGACGACAAACCCGTGCCGATGATTGTCATCAAGCTGAAATATTGGGGCAAACGCCGCGAGCAGCGCCCGGTTATTTCTAACTTGAAGCGCATCAGCAAGCCGGGCCGCCGGGTGTATGTGGCAAAGAGTGGCATTCCCTGGGTATTGAGCGGGATGGGTATTTGCATCCTGACCACGCCCAAGGGTGTGATGACTGGTCAGCAAGCGCGCCGTGAAAACGTTGGGGGCGAGGTGCTCTGCTACATCTGGTAAATCGCCAGATGGAGTGCCGAACTTACGCTCAGATTGGCCCGACGGGGGCTAGTAGAGGGTCTCGGCGAGGCGGTAGAGGGACAACCTTCACCACCTTCGCCCAGCATCTCTACAACGCCCCCAGGTCCGGCCAACGGTTTGATGGTGCACTGAAAATCGTTCAGGTACTTGAAGGGAAGGAAAAGAACCGTGTCACGAATTGGGAAACAACCCATTCCGATCCCGGACAAGGTTCAGGTCACCATTGACGGCCATGCAGTCGCCGTCAAAGGTCCTAAAGGTGAACTGTCCTTTAAATTCTCGCCGGATATCACGATTGCACAAGAAGGTAAAGAGATCGTGATTACCCGTCCGAGCGACGAACAACGCCACCGTGCCCTGCACGGAACCACGCGCGCCGTGCTTGCCAATATGGTGACCGGTGTCAGCCAGGGGTTTGTCCGTTCGTTGGTCATCGAAGGTGTGGGTTACCGCGCTGAGATGGATGGCAAGAAATTGGTGATGTACTTGGGTTATTCCCACAACATCCCGATTGAACCGCCCAAGGATGTGGAATTCGCGGTTGAGGAGCGCGGGCGTGTTGTCCGTGTCCGGGGAACTGATAAACAGGTCGTGGGCGAATTGGCCGCCTATATTCGTAAACTGCGTCCGCCTGAACCCTATTTGGGCAAGGGTGTGCGTTACGAGGGCGAGATTATCCGCCGCAAGGCCGGTAAAGCCGGTAAAGGCTAATCTGCCGTCAAGGGTGCTGGAGAGATAGAGTCATGAGTGAAAAAGGACGTATCGCACGCCTGCGTCGTCATCGCCGGGTGCGTGCAAAAGTCTCAGGCACGTCGGAACGGCCTCGTTTGAATGTATTCCGCAGCCTGACTAATATTTACGCCCAGGTGATTGATGATGTGGCGGGGCATACACTGGTGTCAGCCTCAACCATCGACCGCGAACTGCGCGGCCAGGTGGATGGCAAAGACAAAACCGAAGCAGCGAAGCTGGTCGGTCAGTTGTTAGCCCGTCGGGCGATTGAAGCGGGTGTCAAGCAGGTCGTGTTTGACCGAGGTGGCTACAGGTATCATGGCCGGATTAAAGCGCTGGCCGATGGTGCGCGTGAAGCAGGCTTAGAATTTTAGTGCGTTTGGACCGGCCCGCTCTGCGGTACGGCGGGGCGCGTTCGAGCGCCCTGCCCGGTTACCCAAACGGATGACTTGGAGAATACTATGGGAAGACGTGAACCCCGACGCGAACGAGGAGAGCGCGAACGCGGCGACCGCGATCGCGAACCTCGGCGCGAACGTGAAGAAGAGCGCGAAGAACTCGATGAGCGCGTTATTGATATTACCCGCGTTGCCAAAGTAGTGAAGGGTGGCCGTCGTTTCGCCTTCCGTTCGGTGGTCGTCGTGGGCGACAACCAGGGGCAGGTCGGCATCGGCATCGGCAAGGCGCGTGGTGTACCTGACGCGATCCGTAAGGCTTCGGAACGCGCTCGGCGGAATATGAAGCGCGTCTCGTTATCAGAGACGACTATCCCGCACGAGATCACCGGCAAACGCGGCGGCGCTGTGGTGCTGCTCAAACCGGCATCAGCCGGTACCGGTGTTATCGCGGGTGGTGGTGTGCGTGCCGTGCTGGAAGCCGCAGGCGTGCGTGATATCTTGAGCAAGAGCCAGGGCAGCGCCAATATCTTGAACGTGGCGTTTGCGACCCTCGATGCTCTGTGCCAACTGCGGAACGTGGAAGAACTGGCTGCAATGCGCGGCAAGGACTCAGCGAATATGCTGCCGTTCTGGAAGCGGGTAAGGAAGCAGCCCCAATGAGCAAGAAACTACGCATCACCCTGGTGAAAAGCGCGATTGGGTACCCCAAGCGCCAGAAATTGACGGTCAAGTCGTTGGGCCTGGGGCGCATGAATTCGACCATCGTTCACGATGACACGCCGCCCATTCGTGGTATGATTCACAAAATCATCCACCTGGTTAAGGTAGAGGAAATTGACGCATGAAGCTGCACGATCTACGCCCGGCAGATGGGTCAACCAGAAAACGCAAGCGCATTGGTCGTGGTATCAGCGCCGGTCAGGGTAAAACCTCTGGTCGCGGTACCAAAGGGCAGGGCGCGCGCGCTGGCAAGCCCAAAGGCAAGTACTTTGAAGGTGGGCAGCTGCCGTTAGTGCGCCGCTTGCCCTTCAAGCGCGGTTTTAACAATATCTTCCGTATCGAATATCAGGAAGTCAACGTCGAAGACATCGCGCAGCTTTTTAGCGCGGGTGAGGCTGTGACCCCTGTAACGTTGGCCGAACGTGGGCTGATCAAAGAAGCGGACAAACCGGTGGCGGTGTTGGGTAACGGCGAACTGTCGTTAAAACTGACCGTCACGGCGCACCGCTTCACCAAGAGCGCTCAGACCAAGATCGAACAGGCGGGGGGATCAGTCAACGTCCTCGCCCTCGAACTGACTGGCGCGCGCGCCACTGTGAAGAAGCTGCGCAAAGAGCAGCTTGCTAAACTGCGTGAAGCCAAATAACCGGCTTAACCGCTAACCGGGGACGTGTTTTCGGGTTTAGCACTTATTCAGAGTAGGTTTTGTAGGGGCAGGGCTTGCCCTGCCCAAAGCGCAGCAGCGCCACACACTTACCTGATAAAACAGACTTGGCTTGAAACACGGCTCCGGGTATGATCAACGCGGACCCGAAATAGTCGAAGGAAAACATTATGCTCGAGGCACTTAGGAATGCATTCCGGCTGCCAGACCTGCGGCGCAAGCTGTTGTACACTGCGCTGATCCTGATCATCTATCAGTTCGCCGCACATGTCACCGTTCCCGGTGTGGATCGGGGGGCGCTGGATACACTGTTTGAAGAAGATGAAACAGGATTTTTGAGTGTGCTCAACCTGCTGTCAGGGGGGGCGGTATCCAACTTCAGCGTGATCGCCAACGGCGTGTATCCTTACATCACGGCCTCGATCATTCTGCAACTGTTGATCCCGATCATCCCTCGGCTCGAAGCACTCTCTAAAGAACCGGGTGGGCGGCAGAAAATCGACCGCTATACCTACTACCTGGCGATCCCGATGGCTGCTTTGCAAGCCGTTGGGCAGGTGAATATTTTCCAGAGCCAGGTGAACCAGATTTCAAACGAAACGCTGATCCCAGGGTTTGGGTTCGGCAGCGATGCCGATCTTCTGACCACGCTTTCGGTGGTCATCACGATGACCGCCGGGACGATGTTCGCCATCTGGCTTGGTAATCTGATCACGGAACAGGGTATCGGAAACGGTATCTCGATCATCATCTTCGCAGGTATCGTGTCGCGCGTGCCAGCCAACCTGTACCAACTGCTGCAAACACACTTTGTCTTTAACATCATCGTGTTCGTGGTCCTCACCCTGGTGACTGTCGCGGTTATCGTGATGATCCAGGAAGGAACACGGCGTATCCCGGTGCAGTATGGCAAGCGCGTGCGCGGTCGTAAAGTGTACGGCGGCGGCACAACGCATATCCCGTTAAAAGTCAACACTGCTGGTATGATCCCGCTGATCTTTGCGCAGTCTATCGTGGCTTTCCCTGGCCTGGTTGCCGGGTTCTTCAGCGGCGACACGGCCCGCCAGATTCAGGACATCTTTAACAACCAACAGGGATTTATTTACTGGTTCCTGTACTTTGTCCTGGTCGTAGGGTTCACCTATTTCTATACGGGTGTGATGATCCAAAACCAAAACCTGGGCGAGAATCTGCAAAAGAACGGTGGATTTATCCCCGGCATTCGTCCCGGTCGCCGCACGCAAGACTACATCAACCGGATTGTCAACCGTATTACTCTGGTCGGGGCGTTGTTCCTCGGTGGGGTAGCGGTGCTGCCGGGTATCATGCAGTTGGTGCAGCGGTTAGTGTTAGGTGAAGCTGCTATCGGGCGCAACCCGGCGCTGGTTATCAGCAGCGCAGGCCTGATCATCGTAGTGGGCGTGGTCATCGACACGATGCGTCAGCTTGAAGCGCAGTTGACCATGCGTAATTACGACGGGTTCATGTAGGAACTAGCACGAGTGAGAAGAATCAAGGCAGGGGGCTTTAACCGGCCCCTTGCTTAACGGAGAATCTCGCATGGCAGTGATCCCGAAAAACCCAGAAGAATTGTTGATCATGCGCGAGGCAGGGCGTATCACGGCGCTGGCGCTGCAAGCTGTGCGCCAGGCAATCCGGCCTGGGGTGAGTACCAAAGAACTTGACCAGATTGCCGCCGAGGTGCTGCGACAGCACAACGCGAAAGCCGCTTTCTTGGGCTATCCGCCGGGCAGCCCCTACCCGTTCCCCGCGACGGTGTGTGCATCGGTCAACGAAGAACTGGTCCATGGGATTCCGAGCAAAAATCGGATTCTCAAAGACGGTGACATCATCAGCATTGACTGTGGGGCTATTTATCAGGGATTTGTCGGCGATGCGGCTTTTACCGCCGGAGTCGGCACTATCTCACCCGAAGCACAGCGGTTGCTCGATGTGACCGAGCAGTCACTCTACAAAGGGATTGATGTGGCTCGGAACGGCGTGGAAACCAGCGAAATCTCGAAAACCGTGCAAAAGTTTGTCGAGAGTCATGGGTTCAGCGTCGTGCGCGAATACACCGGACACGGGGTAGGGCGCAAAATGCACGAAGAGCCGCAGGTCCCCAATTGGTGGCCGTCGGGCCGCCAGCGCGCCCGCAATTGGCGCAGTGTCCGGCTGGT
>JACRBK010000195.1 GCA_016234525.1 Chloroflexota bacterium | reverse complement strand
TTCGTCAATCGCGTCGATGATGCGCTCCACCGGCACCGTGATCCCGCCGTCTTCACTGGGAATCATACACAGTTCGATATTCGGCGGCAGCATCCCACGCAGCACATAATAAACCGATGGAAAAATTCCGGCTTCGATCACCACTTTATTGCGCGGGCCGCTGAAGTCGAACCCGGAGAGCAGAATCCCCTGGGCAATCGAAATATTCTGGTGCATGGAGACGCTGCGAGCAGGCGCGCCGATCATCTGGGCGATCAGATCGCCCAGGCCGGTGTTCATGTCCCACCAGCCCTCCCCCCAGGCGCGCACACCGCGTGTCGCCCAGGTATCCGCATAGGTGCGCAGGCTGTCAACCCCCCCGCGCGGCATCGCCCCCAGCGAGTTGCTCACGAGATAGGTGCTTTCGCTCAGAATAGGAAATTGTTCACGCCAGACCAACAGTGGGTCGGCTGAAGTGGATGCAGCCAAAGTGATAGCCCTCACTCATTTAAACAAGCCGCCTGATAATATTTTTTAATATTCACAGTATAGACGAAGTGTTGAGAAAAACCAAGTCGAATTCAATTCTCGTGCTGCTGCCAGTCGGCGGTATAATTGCGCAGCATCCTAACTAGTTGATATGAGAAAAGGTGGAAACAGCCCGTGAGTGAGCCGCGTCGTATTCCAATTATTGTGTTCGGGGTGGGTAATGTGGGGCGTGCTTTTGTGAGCCAGCTTACCCAAACGCGCCGCACCCTGGCGCAGCGGTACGGCGTGGACTTGCAGCCGGTGGCCCTGGGTGACAGCAGTGGCATGATGTTCGATCCGGCGGGTTTATCTGCCGAAGCCCTCGCTTCGGTGATCGAGGCCAAAAACAGCCGCCGCAAGATCGGCACACTGCCGGGCGCACTGGCGGGAATCGCCCCGCGTGAATTTGTAGACCACGCCGCAGCACAGGGCGTTCCCCACGCGATTGTAGTGGATATTACCGCTATCGATGGCATGGATGTGCCGCTGCGCCGGGCGCTCGAAGTGGGTTACAG
This sequence comes from Chloroflexota bacterium, assembly GCA_016234525.1. Lineage (GTDB taxonomy): Bacteria > Chloroflexota > Anaerolineae > Aggregatilineales > Aggregatilineaceae > JACRBK01. The sequence goes on along the minus strand of JACRBK010000195.1, from coordinate 2,268 downwards.
TGTCGTAATGGCAAATAAACGCCCGCTGGCTGGCCCCTGGGAACAGGCGCGCATCTTTTTTGAAAGCACCCGTTCAGGTTATGAAGCGACGGTCGGCGCGGGCCTGCCGGTGATCAGCACCCTGCGTTATCTGGTCGATACCGGCGACGAAGTCCACCGCATTGAAGGTGCGTTGAGCGGCACGCTCGGCTTTTTATGCAGCCGTTTAGAAGATGGCGAGCCGTTTTCCACCGCTGTGTTAGCGGCGAAAGCCAAGGGATATACCGAACCCGATCCCCGCGACGATCTCAGCGGGATGGACGTCGCGCGCAAAGCGTTGATCCTGGCACGGCTGGCAGGGTGGCCGCTGGAACCCGATCAAATTCGCGTCGATCCGCTCTACCCGGCAGAAATGGCCTCGTTGAGTGTGGACGAATTTATGACCCAACTGCCCCGCCTGGATTCCGATTTCGCGGCCTACATGGGGGCGTTGGTGGGCGTGCCGCGTTATCTCGCGGAGATTAATCCGAGCGGCGGCGTGGTCGCGCTGCGCATGGTCGGCGAACGCACAGCGGCGCAGCTTCGCGGCACATTGAATCAAGTTTCGTTTTTCACGTCGCGTTATGCCGAACACTCGCTGTCCGTGCTTGGCCCCGGCGCAGGCGTCGAAGTGACGGCTTCGGCAGTTCTGCAAGATTGTTTGCTGCGCGCTCAGCATAATGTGTAAAATCATTTGTATCATTCAACCAAATTGAATTGGTTGTCTGAACCAGAAAGTTGTGGTAACTTTAGGCATGTTATCATTTTAAGCTGTCTATTGGACTCTTGAATCTGATGTTGAAACCCTTGTTCGTGCTCCGTTCTCCTCGCCGCCGTCCAGTTACCCTCCTCACGGGTCTGGATTAGTGGCGTTTGTGAGATAAGCGCGAACCCAAACTAAGCCGAACCAAGCCGCTCTCGGACCCGTCCAGAGAGCGGCTTTTGTTTTCCATACCGAAATGAGGGCAACACATGCCGGTCAAAGCAGGGATTTATGGGGCAACAGGATACACCGGGCTGGAACTGGTCCGGCTGTTGAGCCAGCACCCACAGGCTGAGATCACTTTTGTGACTTCCGAAAGCTCCGCCGGGGGCAGTTTGCGCCAGAGTTGGCCGTTGGCCCCTGATCTGCCGCTGATCAGCGCTGCCGATGCGCCGCTGAACGAAGTGGACTGCGTGTTTTTGTGCTTGCCGCATACTCGTTCGGCCCCGCTGGCGGCACAGGCATTGGCCCAGGGAAAACACGTCGTTGATCTCTCCGCCGATCTGCGTTTGGATGATCCCGCCGTATATCAGCAGTGGTATGGGGTGGCACATCCGAACCCGGAACTGCTGCCGATGCCCTACGGCCTGCCGGAATTGGGGCGCGAATCATTGACCGGGGCAACGTGTATCGCCAACCCCGGCTGTTATGCGACAGCAACGCTGTTGGCGCTGGCTCCGCTAGTGCGGGCGGGCGTATTGATCTCCGGCGCGCCGCTGATTGTGGATGCGAAGTCCGGCGTTTCCGGCGCGGGACGCTCCCCCAAACAGAATATTCTGTTCTGCGAAGTGCACGGCAATTTTTCGCCATATAACATCGGGCGCAAACACCGCCACATCTCAGAGATCGAACAGGAATTGGCAAAGCAGGGCCATATGAGCGGGGAATTGATCTTCTCGCCGCACCTGCTGCCCACTGACCGGGGCATTTTGGCGACCGTCTACGCCCAGGTAACGGATATGGACGCCGCGCGCGACGCCTTCGATCTGTATACGGACGAACCGTTGGTGAATGTGCTGCCCGCTGGCGAACTGGCGACGCTGGCCCATGTTGTGCGCACGCCTTACGCGGCGCTGTCGCTCACCCCGGTTAGCGATCACATACTGATCGTCGTCTCGGTGCTGGATAATCTGCTTAAAGGGGCGGCATCGGAGGCGGTGCAGAACTTTAACTTGATGTATCATTTTGCCGAAACTGCCGGGCTGCTGCCCGCGTAGCGTTGTATAACAACGAGTGTCAGGGAATGGTTCTTGGTTTTAGTGGCTAGTTTTTAGTAGAAACATGGAATCTCTAATGGCCTTGTTTTTACTAAGAACTAACAACTAAGAACCCAAAACCAATCACTCTCGCCTAACAAACAAGAGGAAGACGCATGACCCATCAACCCGAAACGCTGCCCATCGTGATCAAAGTCGGCGGCAACGACCTGGATAAACCGGGGTTTATAGATGAGTTAGCAAGCACAGTCGCCGAACTGAACCGGCATA
>JACRBK010000184.1 GCA_016234525.1 Chloroflexota bacterium | reverse complement strand
GTGCCGAGCATTTATCCTTTTAATATATAATCAATTACATACGGGTATAGTTTTTCGGTAAAATTGATCGACCTGCCCCGCCCATCACAGGGGATAGCTGTAGAAGGTGGAAACCTTATGACAGAGACACATACCCACGAAATTTTTTCACATGACGCGACGGTTCATATTGTCACCGGGGAAACCAAGTTTGATGCGCTGCATCAAGCCCTTGAACAGTCAGGATTTGTGGACCATCTTCTGGCTCATTGGGGAGCCAGCGACAAAACAAAAGCCGCCTTCCGAATCGCTATCAAACCCAACATCATGACAACATCCATCCACCAGCCGGACTCGCCTGTTTATACTGATCCCGCCCTCGTCGAAGACTTGATCCGCTTGATAAAAGAACAGGGTTTCACGCAGATCAGCGTCGTCGAGTCGCAAAATGTTTATAACTACGCCTATACCGGGCGCACCGTGCCTGCGGTCGCCGCGCTGTGCGGTTATTCGGGAGATGGCTACCAGATTGTTGATCTGACCGAAGACACTGTCCCATTTGATTACGGCGGAGTTATGGGCCAACATATCGCCGGGCGCGCCTGGTTGGAAGCCGATTACCGCATTTCGTTTGCCAAGAACAAAACACACTGGCAGTGTTTTTATACCGCCTGCCTCAAGAACGTCTATGGCTGCCTGCCCGCCTGGGACAAAATGAAAGTTTATCATGGCAAAGGCCGTCGGGGACGAGATATCGAGTTTTTTCAGGCGACGATATTGATTAACGAAAAACTCCCGCCACATTTTGCCCTGCTAGATGCCTGGATCAGCGGCGACGGGTTGACCGGGCATGTTCGTGACGCCAAGCCGAACCCGACCCACACCATTTTCGCCTCAGAAAACGCCTATGCGTTGGATTGGGTCGCCGGAGAGAAGATGCAGATCGATCCGCCGCGCAATTATGTGATTCAAGAGGCGATCCGCCATTGGGGGACGATCCAGATCACGCGCGTCGGAGACATGACTGCCTGGACCCCCTGGCTCAATGTCCGGTCTATCGTGGTCAGGGCATTCGATCTCATTGAGGAGTTTTATTGGCTGGGGCGCTTCATGTCACGCACCGCTGCGACGCAATCGGACCCGCGTTTTCCGCAGGTCGGGCGTTTTAGTTGGTTTTTCCGCATCACCCAGGCCTTTGTCCGAGTGATCGAGCCGCTAGTGCTCAAAGCGACCGATCCTAATTTCACCCGAAAGCTGCCGTTTTGAAAGTTTCGGTAAGACATCCTGAAAAATCAGGTTGATTTACCGGGGCAAGCCGTCCATAATCTATAAAGATGATGGAATAAGGAAGGACACTCATGACTATTCCGAGGCAGCTTTTTGGACGAACCGGACACCTGAGTTCGCGCGTCATTTTCGGCGCGGCGGCTTTAGGCAGTGTCACCCAGGCCGAAGCGAATCAGACGCTCGATGTGCTTCTCGAATATGGGATCAATCATATTGATACCGCTGCCAGTTATGGAGAATCTGAACTGCGTATCGGCCCCTGGATGGCGCAGTATCGGGATCGTTTTTTCCTGGCGACCAAAACAGGCGAACGCACCTATGACAAAGCCAAAGCGAATTTTGAGCGTTCGTTGGAACGGCTGTGTGTTGATTCCGTCGATCTTATCCAACTTCACTATCTGGTCAGCGAGCAAGAATGGGAAATCGCGCTGGGGCCGGGCGGCGCATTGGAGTATCTGATCGAAGCGCGGGAAAAAGGGCTGGTGCGGTTCATCGGCGTGACCGGACACGATCTCGCCGTCATCAAGATGCACCAGAAAAGCCTGGACCGCTTTGATTTCGATTCGATTCTGCTGCCCTACAGCTATCTGATGATGCAAAACCCGACCTATGCTCAAGGTTTCCGGGACATTCTGCGAATCGCCAACGAACGACAGATAGCGGTCCAGACCATTAAATCAGTCGTGCGCCGTCCGTATGCGGGTGCGCACACCCATGCCACGTGGTACGAACCCCTGACCACCCAGGCCGCCATCGACAAAGCCGTACACTGGGTCCTGGGACAGGACGGTATTTTCCTCAACGCTCCCGGCGACATTCATGTTTTACCCCAGGTGCTGGATGCTGCCAGCCGCTTTGAATCACGCCCCAGCGACGAGGAGATGCAAGCCGTCACCGCTGAGTTGGACATGGCACCACTTTTTACTTAACCACGCCTTCCCCGGTACAGCGCGCGCCAGCACAAGACTCGCGCGCGCTGGAAATTAGATTAGGATATTATCTGCTGGTTGATACAGGCTGAAGGAGTCAGAAATGCCCGCAAATTATAGAGCCGAGTTGGTCGGTGTTTTGGGTTACCCGGTGGATGAAAACCCCACGGGAGTCATGCAAGAGGCCGCTTTTGCTGCCGCTGGCCTGAACTGGCGTTATCTCAACATTGAGGTTAAACCCGAACAACTCAGCGAAGCGATGCGCGGCGTGCGCGCCTTTGGCATGAAGGGCATTAACCTGACGATCCCCCACAAAGTCGCCGTGCTGGATTACCTGGACGAACTGTCGCCAGAGGCAAAGATCATCGGGGCGGTGAACACCGTCCGGCGTGATGGTGAGCGGCTGATCGGCGAAAACACCGATGGGAAGGGTTTTCTGCGCGGCGTGCGCGTCGATGCCGGTGTCGATCCACGCGGCAAAAAAGTCACGATGATCGGCGCGGGCGGCGCGGCACGGGCAATTGCTACTGAGTTGATCCTGGCGGGTGTATCCGATCTGCTCGTGGTCAATCGCAGCCCGGCACGCGGCGAAAAAATGGTCGCGGACATGAAAACCAACACGGGCGGTAATATCCGGTTTGAGGCGTGGCGGGACACCTACCGCATAGGAAACGATGTGGATATTTTCGTCAATGCCACCTCTATCGGCCTCTATCCCGATGTAACGGCTATGCCTGCGGTGGACCTGAGTGCCGCAAAACCGACGATGCTTGTCTGTGATGCCGTGTTCAACCCACCGGAGACGCCGCTGATCAAAGCCGCCAAAGCGCGCAAACTGCCCGTGCTGGATGGATTGTCAATGCTGGTTTATCAGGGCACTATCGGCTTTGAAATGTGGACAGGACATCCGGCCCCGGAACAAGTCATGAAAGATGCACTGCGCCGAGCGCTCCTCGCCTGATACAAAACAAGGATTATTTTACCCATGAAACAAACTTATAATCTTTCTCATGCCGACGCCGCCCGAATCGTCTCGACTATTCAACAGGTTTTGGAGAATAATGGACAGGGAGCCGCTATAGCGGTCGCCGATGCGCACGGTGAATTGATCGCGTTTTTGCGCACCGACGGCTGCAAACTGCCCTCGATCCAGATTGCGATCAACAAAGCGTTCACAGCGGCCCGCGAGCGGCGAAACACGCGCGCTGTCGGCACAGAATCGCGCGAACAGCCTTTCCCGATGACGAACTTTGGTGATCTGCGTTATACCGCCTGGGGCGGCGGAATCCCTATTGTGTATCACGGCGAAATTATTGGCGCCGTCGGGGTAAGCGGCCTCCCAGAAGAAGAAGATATGCGGCTGGCCCAGTTGGGGGTTGATCTGTTCAGCGACTAACCCGGCGCTGAGATTCATCCTTTAGGAGTTTTTATGATCGTTATCCCGATCTTTCTTTCGATTCTGGCGCTGGTGTCCGGCGCACTGACAATCGTGGCTAAATATCGCAAATTGCAGCGGCTAGAATTTATCTTCAAGCCGCTGACCCTATTTTGGATCATCCTGATCGCGCTGTTAGCGCAGGACCCGATCTCAACCACCTACCAGCGAATTATCCTGCTCGCGCTGCTGGCTTCGCTGGCGGGCGATATGTACTTGCTGCTGCCGGATAAGTTTATCCAGGGGTTGATCAGTTTTTTAATCGCACACTGTTTTTATATCGTCGCCTTTTCTTCAGAAATCGATCACTATTCTCAGGTCTGGTATCTGATTCCCTTCGTGGTGTACGGCGGAGTCATCTTGTGGTGGTTATGGCCGTACCTGGGGCCGATGAAATTTCCAGTGGTGTTTTACGTCTGCATCATCCTGATCATGGCATCGCAGGCGGGCAACCGCTGGCTTCAGGCCTCACAGAATACCAGTGCGATCCTGGCGCTGGCGGGGGCCTACCTGTTCCTCGCCTCTGATTCGGTGTTAGCCGTCGAACGCTTCCGAGGCACATGGCGCAGCGCGCCGTTCTGGGTGCTGACCACCTATTTCGCGGCGCAGTGGCTGCTGGCGCTGTCGATATAGCGCCGCAGTCCAGTTCAGATCACCCTCGCTTCCCAACCCAATATAGGCCTATTGACACCACAATTCAATCTATGCTAAAGTGTAATTGAAACGTTTCGACTACGCCTTTCGATGATTATTTGTTGTTAGATTATTTAGCCAGAGGTTCCCCATGCCGACCATGATTGACGTTGCCAAGCGCGCAGGTGTTGCCATTAGCACCGTCTCTTATGCGATCAATGGGACTCGCCCGATCTCTGAAGAAACTCGACAGCGCGTTTTTGCCGCGATGGAAGACCTCGGTTATAAGCCGAACGTATTCGCGCGCGGGCTGGCGGGCAAACGCAGCCGGATTATCGCGCTCCATTTTCCAATCCCCGAACGAGGCGTGGGCCTTACCGAAATCGAGTTTATCGCCAGCGCGGCCAATACTGCCCGCGAAAACGGCTATGAAATGGTGCTGTGGACCTTTGAAATGCACGACCTGGACGAACTGCGCCAACTTACCCAACAGGGATTAGTGGATGGCGTCGTAGCGATGGAAGTGTATGAACACGATCAGCGCATCGCCATCTGGCGCGACGCCGGGCTGCCCTTCAGCTTAATCGGGCTGACCGCCAACACCGACGGGCTGCGTTTTGTCGAGGCCGACTTTGAGCAGGCGGCGCAAGATACGGTCCATTATCTGGCCCAACTGGGTCACACACATATCGGTTTCCTCAACCAGTCGCGTGCAGTTTATGATGCAGGCTACGGCCCAGGGGTGCGCACCCAACGTGGATACGAAAAAGGCGTACAAACTGCCGGGCTGCCCAGCACAATCCAATATTGTCAGGCAACGGTTAGCGCCGGATTCGAAACACTGGACTCACTGCTCGCTCAAGACCCCGATCTGACTGCGCTGATCACGATTAATGATCGCGCCGTGCCCGGTGTGATGCAGGCCGCTGCTGAGCGCGGTTGGCGTATCCCTGATGATTTTTCGCTGGTGGTGATTGGTTCGTCGGCCAGCATCGCCGAGTTGATGACTCCCCCGGTAACAACCGTAGAACCTCCTAATGCGGCGATGGGCCGCCTGGGAGTCGAGCTTTTGATTCAACAGATTGAAGACCAGGAGCAGAAAAATGTTCAGATCATGCTGCCCTGTACGCTGGTCATACGAGGAAGTTCAGGTCCCTGTCGCCGAGATTTTGGAAAGTAAAGCGCGCGGGGGCAGACTAACGTTTCCCTTCGGAAGTTATTTCAATCGCGAGTTGGAATGCTTCCTTAGAGCTAGAGGAGGTATATCCCTCAGATCGACGAAAAACAGCCTACCCATCTTTATACGCCTTTTTCAAAACCTATAGGGAGGATTGAAATGCACGCAAGAATGTTAAGACTGTTATCGGTGGTTTTGGCGATCTCCATGATAGTCGTTATCGGTGGAGTATCAGCCCAACCGCGCGCTTTGGCGCAAGACCGCACCTTCAAGCTATGGTACTATGAACCTGCCGACTCGGCTATGGGGATTTCATGGCAGTATGCGCTCGAACAGTTCAAAGCCATGCACCCCGATGTTACCGTAGAATTCGAAGAGAAGGTCTTTGAACAAATTCAAGAAACCGGCATGATGGTCTTGAATTCCGACGAAGTGCCGGATGTGATGGAGATCAACAAGGGTAATGCGACCGCCGGTTTGTATGCCAGTTCCGGCCTGTTGACCGACCTCACCTCAGTGGCCGAAGAACGCGGCTGGAACGACATCCTCAGCCCCAGCATCCAGACCACCTGCCGTTACAATGAAGCCGGTATCATGGGATCGGGCAACCTGTACGGTATCACCACCTACGGCGAGTTCGTGATGGTGTACTACAACAAGGATATGTTCGAAGCCCAGGGTATCGCCGTCCCCACCAGCCTCGAAGAATTTGAAGCAGCTGCCGACAAGTTCCTCGAAGCAGGGATCACCCCCCTGACTCTGGGTGCGAGCGACATCTGGCCAGCGACCCACAACTTCTACGAACTGGCGCTCTACCAGGCGGATCGGGAACTGATCAGCAACTTCCAGTTCCTGACCGGTGATGTTGATTTCCACGGTGAAGCCTTCACGTTTGGAGCTGAAACGTTCGCAGCGCACGTCGAAAAAGGGTATTACGGCGAGAACGCCACCGGCGTGATCTACGATGATGCAAATGCCGCGTTTATCCAGGGGCAAATGCCCATGGACCTGACCGGCAGTTGGGCATTCGGCGGTTTCCAGACTTCGATAGTCGACTTTGAATGGGGCATTTTTATCATGCCCGGCAAAGCGCTGAACACCGGGTCCGGCGGCAACCTGTTGGTAGTGCCTGAGAACGCCAAAAACAAAGACCTGGCCTATGACTTCCTCGAACTGACGATGGGCGTTGAAGCACAGACGGTCATGGCGAATGCGGGCGGTATCCCGATCAACGCCGATTTGACCCAGATCGAAGATGAAAAAGTGTTGGAACTCAACGCCGCGTTTGCCTCGATTGTCGAGAATGACGGTTTGGCGTTCTATCCTGACTGGCCCGTGCCCGGTTTTATGGATGTGCTGGGCGGCGGTTTGCAAGAGCTGGTCAATGACAGTATCTCCCCTGAAGAATTCCTCGATGCGCTGGCCGAAGCGTATGAGGATGCTAAGTCCATGATGTAAGCACGCCGCTCGGCGTAGACCATCCCGCAGGCAGTACTCTCGCTGTTTGATGAGAGTACTGCCTCTGACAAGGAATAAGGGTATGTCGTACAAAAGAACCAGGGGATATATAGGATTCCTGATACCGGGTGTGCTGGCCTTTCTCATTATTGTGATTGTTCCCTTCGCGGCGAATATCGGAATCAGTTTTACGAAATGGCGCGGTGTCGGCACGCCGGAGTGGATCGGGATAGACAACTACGAACGCGCCTTCGATGACACCACCTTTTGGGCTTCGTTTCAAAACAACCTGCAACTCGTCGTGGCGATGACGGTCATCCCAACTGTCTTGGGGCTGCTGTTGGCGGTATTTTTGTACGACAACATCACCCACCACTTCGGGCCGCGCGTCGCGAGCTTTTTTCGGGCTGGATTTTATATCCCTCAGATTATGCCGATGGTGGTCGCCGCGATTGTCTGGCGGTGGATTTATCAACCCGACTGGGGCATTTTGAATTGGATGTTGAACTCCGTCGGACTGGATCAGTTTTCTCATAACTGGTTGGGGCAGCAAGACACCGCACTGCGGGCGATCATGGGCATGATGATCTGGTTTCAACTGGGCTATCCACTGGTGATCTTTATGTCGGCGTTGCAGCGTGTCGATCCGCAACTTTACGAAGCGGCCTCAATTGACGGCGCCACGTGGATGCAAAAAGTGACCCGCATTACCGTTCCGCTCATCCGCCCTGAAATTTATGTTGTGATCTTAACTACCGCCATCCACGCCATGAAGACCTTTGCGCCGGTGTATTCCATGACCAAAGGCGGGCCGGGTAAAGCTACCGTGGTGGCTTCGTATTTCTCATACAAAAACTTCTTTGAGCGCCCCAATGTAGGCTACGGGGCGACGATTGCTACCCTGCTGACCGGCGTCATTATCTTGCTCTCGGTGGTGTTTATCAGCGTTCAAACCCGGCAAGAGCGGTTGGAGAGTCAATAATCATGGCTGAACATACACTGGTCATTACCCCGCACAAAACGCCGAGAAGCACGAACATCACAAAGTATTTTTCTTTGCTGCTGCTGACCGTGCTGCTCATCGTGGTCCTTTTTCCATTGGTAGTGATTACGCTCAACTCCTTCAAAACCGAGGAAGAGTATTTCCGTAATGGTCCGCTCAGTATGCCCAGCACCCTGTCCCTAGACAATGTGCGCGCCGTCTGGGACCGGCTCGATTACACCACCAAACTGAAAAACAGTTTTATGATCAGCCTTGCCACAGCGTTGGCAGGGGTAACGTTATCTCTGCTGAATGCTTTTGCACTGGGGATCGGTAGAATCAAGGGACGGGCATTTTTCCTGGTCTTTTTCGTGATGGCGATCACCCTACCCCACGAAATGTTGGCCTATCCGCTTTATTACATGTTCAAAGAAGTCGGGCTGTATGACTCGCGCTGGTCGATTGTGGTCATTTTTGCGGTGCTGCACAGCGCGTTTGGGACCTACCTGCTCGCCTCCGTGTTCACCGCTTTCCCGGTCGAACTGCTGGAAGCGGCGGTGATCGACGGGTGCAACAAGCTACAGCTTTTGGTGCGAATCGTCATCCCGATCAACTGGCCGTCGCTGTCGGTGCTGTTTGTATTTTTCTTCATCTGGACCTGGAACGAATTTTTCTTACCGCTGATTTTCTTGATCTCCAATGCCAACCAGACGGTTCCCCTGGCCGTTGCCATGTTCCAGGGCCAGCGCGGCGCAGCGGCAACCTTTCAAAGCACCGCCGCCCTGTTAGGCACCCTGCCCTGCCTGATCTTTTTCATTATTTTTCAGCGCACCCTGGCAAAAGGGATTATCGCCGGTAGCATCAAATAGAGTGGATTCGGGTACACACCTAAAAGAGGTAAAACATGAAGTTTAACAAAGGCCATTGGCAAATCTTGCCGGGCACAGAGGCCATTTTTCCGCTCAGTGTGGTGGAGGTGAAGGTCGAGCAAGGGGCATTGGTCATCACCGGGTATGATCGCCATATTCAAGGGCGGTGGAATTACCTGGATGGAACGACCATCACCGCTCGTTTTTCATCCCCGATGCCCAATGTCATTCGCGTCCAACTCACACACTTCAAGGGGCGGCGCGAACGCCTGCCCGTACTCGACCTCGATTATGCCCGCACCAATCCCGCGGTCTCGACCGGGCAAGACGAACATCAGGCATGGCTCAAAGCGGGCGATCTCTCAGTGGTCGCGCCGACTTCCGGCGAATGGCGGTTCGATTTTCAACGCGCCGGACAGCCTTTGACCGCGAGCGAACCCAAAGCCATTGGGTTATTCAAACAGAACGGCAAAACCTATATACGCGAACAGTTATCGCTCCAGGTCGGTGAAGCCGTGTACGGCCTGGGAGAACATTTCGGCCCGTTCGTCAAAAACGGACAGTCGATGGACGTATGGAACGAAGACGGCGGGACTGATTCTGAATATGCCTATAAGAATGTGCCGTTTTATCTCACCAGTCAGGGGTATGGCGTGCTGATCAACCATCCGGGCCGCGTCTCGATGGAGATAGGATCGCACCATACGCAGCGTGTCCAATTCAGCGCCGAGGATCACAGCCTGGATTATTACATCTTCGGCGGCCCAACGATCAAAGACGCGCTGGACCAGTATACGGCGTTGAGTGGTCGCCCGGCACAACTTCCCGCGTGGTCTTTTGGCTTGTGGCTTTCGACCTCGTTCACCACGAACTATAACGAGCAGGCGATTCTGGACAATATCGAACGTATGGAAAGCCTGG
>JACRBK010000160.1 GCA_016234525.1 Chloroflexota bacterium | reverse complement strand
TCCTCCCGACAGGGGAACAGGCAGGCGCGCGGCCAGAATACCGGCCATCAGCGCCAGCCCACCCCAGATGAACCTGAGGATAGAGGAAGGTTTAGCGGCAAGTCGCATTTTACACGTGGTGTCTAAAATACTCTATCGTATGCTGCAAGCCGGACTGAAGATCGACGGAAGGTTCCCAGTTTAACACCTGGCGCGCACGGGTAATATCGGGCCGCCGGGTCTGCGGATCGCCTTTGATACGCGCCTGTTCCTTATAAACAATCCCGCCAGGGTTGCCCGTCATGTCGTTAATTTTGCGGGCGAACTCTGCGATGCTCATCTCGCTCGGGTTACCGATATTGACCGGTTCGTTAAAACTGCTCATCAGCAGGCGATAAATACCCTCAATCAAATCACTGACGAAACAAAAACTGCGAGTCTGCGCCCCATCGCCATAAACCGTCAAGGGTTCGCCGCGTAATGCCTGACCAATAAAGTTGGGAACCACGCGCCCATCATCCAACCGCATTCGCGGGCCATACGTATTAAAAATGCGGATAATGCGAGTATCTACGCCATGTGTGCGGTGGTAAGCCATAGTTATCGCTTCAGCAAATCGTTTGGCCTCGTCGTACACCCCGCGCGGGCCGATAATATCCACGTTCCCCAGGTAACTTTCGGTCTGCGGGTGAACCAGTGGGTCCCCGTAAACTTCGGAGGTTGACGCCAGCAGGAAACGCGCGCCTTTGTGTTTCGCCAACCCCAGCGCATTATGAGTTCCTAATGCACCTACCTTCAAGGTTTGGATGGGGTACATCAGGTAATCAATCGGGCTGGCCGGAGAGGCAAAATGCAGTACAGCGTCCAGCGGTCCCTGAATAAATATATAGTGGGTAACGTCGTATTTGATGAACTGGAAATCACTCCGCCCGGCAAGATGTGCGATATTGTCAGTTTTGCCAGTCAGCAAATTATCCATACCAATCACTTCATGACCTTCGGCCAGGAAGCGGTCACACAGGTGAGAGCCGAGAAAACCGGCGGCTCCGGTGATCAGGATTCGCATAAGAAATTCCTACCTTGTCGCAAGCAGAACAAGCGGGGCGAAGTGTACCACAAAACAACACGCCGCCAAGTCTGAACTTCAGTCACACCTGGCGGCGGAAAACAGCGCGGCGATAACGGCTCAAGATTATTCGTCTTTCAACTGCTGCAATTTTCTTTCAAACTCTGTTTTGAAGATGGCGAATGCCCGGTCATCATAGAGGCAAACCAGAATATGTTTGAGGTGTTGCAGTTCTTCAAAGGTGTAATCGATGACTACCCGCAGCATCACATCGGCGCAGCCTTCAAGCGGATAGCCGAACACCCCGGTCGAGATGGCCGGAAAAGCAATGCTTTGCAGCTTGTTTTGCTCGGCGAGATCCAGGCTGGCCCGCACCGCATTAGCCAGTTTTCCAGCTTCGCTGCCTTCCCCCATATGCGGTCCGACGGCGTGAATGATATGCCGCGCCTTCAACATCCCCCCACCTGTGATCACCGCGTCCCCGACTTCGCAGAAACCGATAGTGAGACACTCATCCTGAATGGACGGCCCCCCCTTACGCCGGATCGCCCCGGCAACGCCCGATCCAAGAATAAGCTGCGAATTGGCGGCATTGACGATAACCTCTACATCCAATTCGGTGATATCACCCTGAACCAACTCAATGGTGATATGGTTGATCACAGCCTGCATCATTGATCCTCCCCTGCATGAATCTGAATAAATTCTACATCATTACTCCTGGTTCTGGTCAAGCATCCCAGAAAGCTGTTCCAGACGCTGCAACAGCGCCAGCAGCAAAAAGAATACGAACGCCAGATTGATCGCAAAATAACCGACATCCACCAGCCCGTGCGCCAACAAATCAGCCATGCTGCCCGCCAGCCCTAACATCAATGCCAGCAGCAGCGGATCGGACTCGGTGAGCCGGGTGCGCACACGCCAGATCATGCGCCAGAACATCCCCTGAAAAGCGATCCCGGCCAGCACCCCGAACAGCCCCAGGCTTACCCAATGATTGAGCAGCATATTATGCGGGACCGACAGGTTGGGTTCTTCCCAGGCTTCGGGGAGCAAATAGCGGCTGCGGTACCAGTAGAGAAACTGGTCTAACCCTACGCCCGTCAGCGGACGTTCTCGGATCAGTTGCACAGAACTGTACCACAGACTTTTGCGGAAAAATGTAGTGTCTCCGAACAAATCGGCCAGGCGGGGTAAGACCAACGTCAGGGGAATCAACACGATCCCAATCGCCGCCAGGGTCAGCGCCGCCGGGAGCAGTCCACGCCGGCCATAACGGATGATCACAATCACTACGATAGCTGCCGGAATGCCTAACAAGATCGCGCCGCGACTCTGGCTCAAGACTACCGCGAACAGCATCACCGCCCCGCATCCCACACCGTATAACCAGCGCCACGATCCACGCCGGGACAGCAGCAGATAGCCTAAGGCAAAGGGAAGGCAGCGCCCCAGGTACAGTCCCACACCATTCGGAGAACCGTAGACGCTGATCAACCGGCGCGGACCTTCTTCAGCATCGACCACCGATTCCCCGGTAAAATAGAGGACCAATCCCACCAGGGCAATCATAGCGCCGGTGAACAACAGCGTATCGGCCAGCCAGACAATATCACGCCGTTCCAGGCGCATCATACGAATCAGAAAATAAAAAGCGGCGGGCTCCAAAATAACCACGCGCAGTTCGCGGATCGCGGGCGACCAGAATTCGGCCCATGACAGGGAGATAATCCCCAATGCGGCAAACGCCAACACCAAAATATCCAGGCGAGTCAGGCTCAGCCGGGGAACAGTCTGTGTTTTGTGTTGATGCTGCTTCGCCCACGCCACACAGCCGCGCGCGATCACAGCCGCCGCCGTCAGGCCGAAATATACTTCGACCGCCGCGAAAGCATTAAACAACAGGTCGAGCGTTGAGAGGAAAAACGCCGACCAGAAAATGATAAGCATCAGCCCTAACAATGGGCGGTTATAGATCAGCACAAACAACACGCCCAGCGCCGCCAAAGTGATCACAAAAGCGGGCGAGAGTGAGGCGATCCCGGCAGTAACGATGGTGATCGCCAGGGCGGGCTGATCACGCCGCAGCAGTGAGGGAACAGTTTCGCCCCAGGTCATCAACAGACCCAACAGCACCACGAACGACGCAAACAGGCTGAGCAGCCATTCAAGGAAATGGCGAAACGTTGGCAGCGAAGGGGCCGCGAGCTTGTTCCAGGGCAAGCGTAGGCTGAGAATCAGCGCCGCCAGCAGCGCCAACCCTCCCACCACAGCGCAGACCATCAGCGCCCGATCATAACGATCAGTATCCGGCGCTGCGCCAACAGCGAATCCGGCGATAGGCCAGCGCGCATCCCCGTTGCTTGGACGGTGGATAATCTCGGCGATGTGCTCACCCTCCCGCAGCCCTTTGGCGACCAGGATCAGATCCAGGGTAGGCTGGCGTTCGGGCGAAGTCAGGATGATAAATGCCTCATCTTCCCGGTTGCGCGGCAGTGCATTCGCCGGTTTGCCGTCTACCATAACATAAAGATAAGCAAGATAATCATCACGCCGGACGGGAATGGCAAAAGCTGAGCCGTCGAAATGCACCGTGATCCGATTTTCGGATTCTGCGCTTGTGGAAGTCCCTTCGGGGATGACTACATCCGCGCCTAGTTCGCCAAACTGCCACTCACCGGAATAGGTCGTAGTTGCGTTTTGCGCCGGATACCGCCCCGGCAGTAGGGCTTGATCGTCAGACAGCGGTCCCTGCGCCAACCAG
>JACRBK010000159.1 GCA_016234525.1 Chloroflexota bacterium | reverse complement strand
GCGGCGCGGTGACGGCTCTTCTTTCACTATCCCATGAAACTGAGCGGTGCGCATCCGCTGCATTTTCTCGCCTGCGGTCAACTGCCGCTGCTGAGTACGCTGCTGTAAGTGGCGCACAAGGTCTAGCTGCTGTTCATCAGGAAGCTGCTCGACTAATTCCACCAGCGTTTCGAAGGGAATATTCAATTGAACAGCCATTCTTCTACTTCCTCGCTATCACTCACGGTTCATCTCTATTATAAACCATGTTCCCTGCTCCAGCGGGGCCATTGATGGTTCCGCCCATCAATCGCCGGGTCGTTCACGGCCCGGCGATCTCCTCCACCAACAACTCGGCGGCGCGCTGAGCGCCCCCCAATGCGGCGAAATCGCCCGCCAGATGATCAATCGCGGTGCGCACCCACTCGGTGCTGGTGATCGCCTTCACCGCCGGGATCAACTGCCCGCGCCGGATGTCTGCCGTCGACATTTCTAGGCCCACCTTCGCCTGACGCGCGCGGCGCGCCTGCCCTCGCTGATCGGCGGCGTGCGGCGCGATGATCTGCGGCAGGGCGTGCAGAATCGCGGCGTGGGTCGTCCCCATGCCGCCATGATGCAAAATCACGCGCAGCCGGGGCAGCACATGGTCATAATCCACCCAACTGAGCAGGCGAGTCCCGCCCGGCAAACTCGTTTTGAGGTGATCTTTTTGCTCCAATGTGATCGGATTGGTGCCGATCACCACCAACGGGATCATATCCGCCTGGGCGATGGCCTGTGCTCCTCGCACAAAAAAATCAAGGTCGCCGGTGAAGGTGCTGCCCAAGGTGACCATCCCTACCGGCTGATCGGCGGGGATATCCGTCATCCACGCCAGGGGATCGCCCTGCGGCGGTGTGATCACGCCCCCGACGAACTGCGTTTGCGGCAGCACGGTTTCGCCCTGGTGCCAATAGTCATTGAAGTAGCTGATATGCAGGCGCGGACTCTGCACACTCGGCGCGGGGCCGCTGCTGAAATTGACCCCACTGATCTCGAAACGGGCGCAGAGTCGCTCGATACGCTCGACGGCTTCGCGTCCTAACTGGCGCTGAGCAACCACCATCTGGTCCTCATCCATCGGCGGGCCGGACGCCCATCCCCCGACGACCAGCGGCACGCCGATCTTTTCGGCAGCCAGCGCCGCCGCCGACAGAAACGGATCGGTCACGATCATATCGGGCGGGCCATCGGTTTCCGCCAGGGCGCAGATCGCTTCGACCCCGGCGGCGACGAGTTTTTCACTCAGCCATGTATCCAGCGCGCGGCGATAACGCAGCGTGAACACGTTCTCATTCACAAAATGGGTGGGATCGGGCATCGGTGGCGGGGGCCATAACCAGCCGCTGCGAGGGATCACGCTGAATGGGACACCCGCCTGTGTCACCAGACCGCCGATCCGCGCCTCGGAGACCCACCGCACCTCATGGCCCATTGTCACCAGTGCTTGCGCCGTTTTGAGCAGGCCGCCCCAATCTAAATGGCCGGGCAGCGGAGCCGACGTAAACCAGAAACGCGCCATCGATTTCTAATCCTGTGCTAACGCTGTTCGCAAAGAGAGTTTGTTATAACCTATCCTATAAGAAATGCCTATGATGCAGATCAAGGTGAGGAAAAAAAGTATGGCTGCAACGATTCCCGACAGTATCAAAGATTTATTGGAAGGCCCGGTCGTGGTCACGCTGGTGACGGTCATGCCAAACGGCCAGCCGCAGGCCACGCCCGTGTGGTGCAGTTATGACGGGTCGCACATCTGGGTGAACAGCGCCCTGGGCCGCCAAAAAGATCGGAATATGCGCGCTAATCAGCGGGTGACGATATTGGCGATGGACCCCAAGAATGCTTACCGTTGGGTGGAAGTGCGCGGCAAGGTCGATGAGATCACCGAAGAGGGCGCGCTCGATCATATCAATTTGCTGTCCAAGCTGTATAACGGCATCGCCGATTATTACTCGCGGATGCCGAACCGGCGCGGCAAAGAAACGCGCGTGATCTACAAGATCAAGCCGGTTAAGGTGAACGGAACGGGCGTCTGATCGAGACTCGATGGGCAGGCCGGACCTGCCCATTTTTATTATTCTCGCCTCCCTGCTGTGTGCCGCCGTTCGCCCTACGGTTTTCCGCCTACCTATTGCGCTGTGTCCGCCACTGCGCTACGTTATAAGAGAGTTATTCGGCGCAGATGCGCCGCTGTGGAATTGATAGTGAATGGATAGGATCATGCATACGTTCTCCTCACCCCTTAAACCCTCCTGGCTTCGGCGAGTCATGCTGATTGTCAGTTTGATCGCGCTGGTGACGCTGGCAGTTCCCGCCCTGGCACAAGATGCCCCGCCCGCGTCGGCACGGCTGAACGGGCTGCGCCATATCTACCAGACCTGGAACAACTGCGGCGCGGCGAATCTGACGATGGCCATGTCGTATTATGGCTGGGGCTACGATCAAGAAGTCGCGGCAAGCTGGCTGAAACCCAATCCCGAAGATAAAAACGTGTCGCCCGGACAGATGGCGGCGTATGTCAACCTGGCGCAGACGGACCTGCCGACCCTGAAGGCGTTATGGCGCTACGGCGGGGATATTGATCTGATCAAACGCGCCATCGCTGCCGGGTTCCCGGTGATCGCGGAGAGCGGGTACGATGTGGACGATCTCGGCTGGATGGGTCACTATGAAACGGTGGTGGCCTATGACGACGCTTCACAAACCCTCTGGATCTACGACAGTTATTTGGGGTTAGGCGAGGGATACGGCAGGACGCACACGTACCAGGAATTTGACTCCTGGTGGCGACATTTTAACCGCGCTTACATCATCCTCTTTCCGCTGGATCGCCAGGACGATATGCGCGCCGTGCTGGGTGCAGCCGTCGACCCGACCGTAGCCGCGCAAGGCGCACTGAGTCGCGCGCAGCAAGAAGCGGCGGTTGATCCGACCGATGCCTGGGCGTGGTTCAATGCGGGGACCTCGGCCACCAAGCTGCAACGCTATCACGACGCGGCGATCTATTTTGACGAAGCCTTCCGGCAGGGACTCCCCTACCGCCTGACGTGGTATATGTTCGGCCCCTACGAAGCCTATTTCAACATTGGGCGTTATGAAGATGTGCTGACGCTGGCGGCGAATACCGAATCAACGACAGAATACGTCGAGGATACGAATTACTGGCGCGGCATGGCCTATGCTGCGTTGGGCCGTTATGACGAAGCTATGGCCGAATTTGATGCGGCGCTGGCCTTCAACCGTAACTTTAATGAGGCGCAAACCGCGAAAGATATGCTCGCGGCGGGGACGTTCAGCGCGCCCGCCCCGGTCCCGGCAGCGGCTCCGGCGGCGCTGCCCACCCAGGAACTGCGGGGGTAAAGACGACTTGAACCCGTGAGCCAAAGGAGTATCATCAATGACACAAACAAAACGGGTTTCTAGAGTCATCATCGCTTTGTTTGGGCTGTGGCTGCTGGCGGGGAGTATTCTCCCCGCTGCGGGGCAGGACAACAGCGGGTTTGTACCCTATCAACGCTTAGTCATGCTGCGCGTCGATCCGGCGCGAGATAACAGCGCCAGTTATGGAATGACGGCTAGTTACGGTGACCTGTATTCGTGGGCACCCGGCGAGAGCGAATTGTTCCGCGAAACGACCTATGGTTATAACGACGCGCCGGTGATGTCGCCGGATGGCTCTAAAGTGGTTTACCTGTCGCTGCCGGTAGAATATGTGGACCCTTTGCTGCGCGGCGAAAAACTCTCGATGGGGGGACCGCTGCCGACCAACATCTGGTTGATGGATTTGACCACGCTGCCGGGTGATCCGGCTCGTTTCGTCCGCATCGCCGATCAAATCACTGGACTGCCCACCGACACCAATGGAACCGAGCTGCAACGGCGGTCTCGCCCCGTGTGGTCGCCGGACAGCACACAGATCGCATGGCTAGAGTTGGATTATCTGAGCACCGCCTTCAGTGGGCGAATCATGATTTACGACACGCGCACCGGCATAACACAAACCGCTGCGCGCGACGTCAGCCTGGGTTATGCTGATGCCGGTCAGTGGGATGTCCCCAACTTGGCGGGATGGGGCAGCGTGATCGCCCACAGCACGTCCAACGCGATGGTGTATCCAGACCTGCCCAACGGTGGATTCGGCACCCTGTTAGCTCTCTACACCTCCGCGGGGAATAGTTCAAAACAGGCCATCAGCTATTTTGCTACGACAGAAGACCAATTCACCGAATTGAAGTGGGTAATGCACCGCAGCGAATGGTGGTTAGCCCTGCACTATTCCCAGTCAGGCTGGATCGTGCTCGACCCGATCCGCAACACCTACGAGCAGTTGACCAACCCGCCATTCATCCGCTCCATAACCGGTGATGGTTGGACAGGTCAGAGTGTTTCCTTCGATTCACCTCAACTGAACTGGCAACATAACGGGATGAGCATCATCGACGGACCCCCAGGGGGGCAACCGCAGACCTTCAGCCCGGCAGGCAGTCCAATCTGGGTGATGGCGGAGGATGGACGGCTTCTGACCTTCGAGCAATACGACCTGCAACCGCTGGCGCTGCCCACGAATGATGGGTGGTTGGTTACGGCGGCAGCCTGGACGCCTATGGTGTGGGTGACGGATGGCGCAGGAACAATCACCGCGCCGCAGGTCGTCCCTTAGCGAGGGGAGCCAACCAGGTCTTGGCGCGTCAATTTGAGAGCGGCCTCACCCCCTACCGCAGCCTGTTTTTGGCGGGGCCATTGATGGTCCCGCTCGTTAATAGCCGAGGGCTTCAGTCCTCGGCGGGCGGCTGAACTTGCCATAGTTTGAGGTAAATTCATGCGTCATCGGTCCTGGATCGCCCTACTGGTCATTCTGCTGCTCTCCGGCCATCTGCACCTCGCACGCGCGCAGGGCGGGCCGACTCTGCCCCCGGCGGCGCGTATCGTCGGACTGCGGCATGAATACCAGACATGGTGCAACTGCGGCCCGGTCAACCTGACGATGGTTCTCTCCTACTACGGTTGGCCTTATGACCAACAAACCGCCGCCGGATGGCTCAAGCCTACCGTAGCGGATAAAAACGTCGCCCCGCCGGAGATGGTCGCCTATGTGCAGCAGCAGACCACCCTGCCCAACCTGCGGGCGCTGTGGCGCTACGGCGGC
>JACRBK010000171.1 GCA_016234525.1 Chloroflexota bacterium | reverse complement strand
TTGCCCCACGAGATTTCTGAAAACAGCAGATAAGCCAGAAATAACCCCAGCATCAGTTGTATAGGAACCGTCCCGACCGAATACATCGCGGTGCGGTTAAGCGAATCTATTGCTTCTTCGGTTTCTCGTCCGCCTAATGAGAGCGTGCGCGGCAGTTCGCCGAGAGTCAGCCAACCACCCACCATCATCAAAACGGCCAACAAGATCGTCAGGCCAAAACCCGCCGGGGTTTCGCGTTTTTGAGCGCTCTGCCAGACGAGGTAAGCGGCACCGATCAGCACCGCACCCACCATCACTGAAAACACCTGCGGCCAGTAGAGCAGTTCAGCTTTAAGCACTTCTGCGCGCATAATGGCGGGTGGTTTAACTCCGGTGGCGAATTCGTAAGCCATTTTGAACTGGTCTTCGGTCAATGCGCCCATTCCGGCGGCGGCCTGCTGATTGAGTTGAGCCGCCCCAACCAGGTACAAAAACATGATGAGTACAGCCACTGCGATCATCAGCCGCCCGCGATACAGCCAACGATACAGCTGGGGAAAAAGGTCATCGTCTAGCTTGCGGCGTTCCAAGGTCATCATGTAAACGGCGGCCATACCCACCAGAATCCCTAACACGGCATAAATCTGTTTCATGAGCGGTTCGGTATGCCCGTTGTTGCGTACTACCGCTTCGCCCACATCCAGCGCCGAATAAATATCAATTTCGCGGACACCCTGCGGCTGGTCAGCCGTTAATCCGACGACGAGTTGTTCGCCCTGCGCAATGCCGGTAATCTGCCCTTCGGCGCTGCTGCCATCGGGCAGTACAACCTGAACCTTTTGATTATTGGCGAAGGCGGTTTCGATACGCGCTATTTTATCTACCGGGAGTTCGCTGTATACCTGCGGGGCCAGCGGCGCTTCGATAGTCTGACCATCAACGTTGACCTTAACGATCACCTCGCCGTTTTCAAATTTGAGGCCGCCGACCAGCGCATTCTCATCAGTGATTTTCACCACGCCATCCAGCACTCGCTGGTTAAAAAGAAGCTGCGAAATATGGCGCGCTTCGTTGGTGCTGGCATCTAACTGCCCAACGGTGTAACGCCCCAACACCACCGCAAGAATAATCATCGTTCCCATGGTGGTGGCAGCATTGATATACTGCCAGTTTTTGATCTGCGAAAAAGCGGGCAGCGCCAGATAGATGGTCCCGCCCACCAGGGCAAATAAGAAAATCCAGCCCACTGTTCCCAAACCGAGGCGGTGAATGATCTCCGGGCCGCCAAACCATGCTGCCGTGAATACGGCCAGACTTGCCAATACATATTGTAGGGAACGCCGTTCGCGGTTTAGTGGGGATTCTTGTCCATACTCGACCAGGTAAAAGATAAGAATGGTCAGCAGCAGGAGCAGCACAGCGAACCAAAAGTAACCATCCGTCCCCGTGACCAGAAGAAATCCTAATACAACAAGCGCGCTGCCGGCCAACAATCCGGGCAGTACGTAATACCAGAAATTGCCACCATGCTCGCGCTGGTAGCGGTAGGCACCACGCCAGCTTTGATACCCGGCATAGATGAGAATGACGCACAGCGCAAAGAGCAGCACATAGGTCAGACTTCCCAGGGCGCGGATATAGTTGTTCAGCCCAACATACTTATTGGTAATAGGCGAGCCAGATTTGATACTTTCATAAAATCCGGCAATAACCGGCCACAAGCCAAAAATCAAGGTGGCAGCGGTGGCAGGGAAAACAAACAAATAGCCGATCAACGCCTCGCGCATTTTTCGGCGGCGTTTTCCGGCGATCAACGCTTGCTCGGAGTCAACGCGTTGTTTTGCCCGGCTGGATACCAACGATGATGCCATCCATCCCCCCTTAACAGATTATCAGCAATTTGCAGTCGAGAGTGATCCTGCCGGATTTTATAGGCAGCGATCTCAAGACCGGGCTTAAGGCGAAGTCTCACGACTCTGCATTAAGTCACGCCGCTGGTAAAGAATCATACCTGAACCATAATAATCAGTAGCAATAAATTCTATCTGGGCATACAGCCGTTCAAATTCCGGCGTGCGCGCCAGCCCATTACGCACAAAATCTTCCATCAACACAATATAATCCGGTTGATAATCCAGAATAATCGCTGGCGGGACGGCGTAATTTCCGCCCGATACCAGGAGGTTTTTGTCAAACGGATAATATTTTGAAATTTCCGGTGTGACCAGCCCAACGGTATCCAGAATCCGCGCCCGGCTGTAGTACCCTACCGCGCCAATATCTCCAGCAGCGACCAGTGTTTTTTCGGTTACATGATATTTTTCGCGCAGTTGGTTACCCATGTCGCGGTAGTTCAGTTCGATTTTATGCCAGGCCATATCAGGCGCGGGCCGGTCTGGTCCATGATCAGGGTGTAAATCCCAGGCGTTGAGCGAAAGCAGAATGAAGATAATCCCAACCCCACTGATTCCCCGCGCCAGCGCTGCCGGGTGTTTGATCTCAGTCGTGATCGTGTCCGCCAACGCCCACACGCCTAACAAAATCGCCATAAAATACGTAGGCAGCGTAGGCGCCAGATACCAACGGAAAATCAACGGATTCATCACGCAGAATGCTGTGATATACAGCCAGGGATAGATCAGGAAAGGAAGCAGACGCGGCTGGCGTTTTATGGCAAAAAATGTGCCCACCCCAGCCAGCGCGGGATACAACACAATACCTGCCATTACCCCCGGTACGCCCAGGGTACGATGTTCAAAAAACGGGGTAGCGATGTGCTGCATGAAACGGATCGCGGCGTGTAAATCACCGACCTGATAAGCTACCCTTTTGGCGCTGAGAGAACGCGAAATCAGCGTGCCAAAGTAGCTCCAACTGAAGATGTACCAGGGAAAAAGAATGGCAGCGAAGATGCACCAACTTTGCCAGGGCAGCCGCCGGAGCAAAGGGGTGGGAGTGGTGCGTGTTTCCCGCCAACGGGTCAATACCTGGTGAGCAAAAACCAGCCCAACCCACAGAATCGTGTCAATGCGGGTTAAGATAGCCAGTGCTGCAAAAACCGCCATCCAGTTTTCGCGCCGCTCAAAATAAGCGGTCATCGCCGCGACAGCCCAAAGGATGCCCAGGCTGGTTTCCATGCCACCGATGGCAAATGTAACGCTCATGGGGTTAACGGCCCACAGGATGCCCAGAATTGCACCCAGGCTGAGACGGCCTGTAATCCGGTAGATCAGCCGCGCCAGCAGCGCCGCCGTTACCGCATCAAGCAGGGCATTCGTCACCAGCGCGAACCAGGGATAATCCCCTCTGCCGGTGATCAATCCAATGCCAGCCATCAGCAGGGTATAGAGTGGGGTTGTGGTTCCGAGCGTGTGATTGCCAGGGTTATAGACAAAACCGCTGCCTTCAACCAGATTGCGGCTGTAACGGAAGGTGATAAAAGAATCATCTATGCTGCGGGGTTCGGGCAGGATGCGGGCAAATATCGCCAGCGCCGCGACACCGAACATCACCCACCACACAGCGCGGGTAAGCGAGGCTGGACGAGCGGTAGATGATGTGGTTTCGGTTATAGACACAGATTGTCCCCTATGGGGTAGTCTCACATCTGCCCGATCTTACATGAGACGATCTTGCTTGCGCAAACGCGGTCGCTGCGTATCACTCAGTAACTGTCGTGAAGAGTCTTCGCGACTTTCTGTCCCAGCGACTCTTCGATGATCTTCACTCCGGCGCTGGCCCCGATGCGAGTCGCACCAGCCTCTAGCATCGTCAATACATCGGCATAAGTACGTACCCCGCCCGATGCCTTGACTCCCATTGTCGGCCCAACAACGCGCCGCATCAGGATAATATCTTCCGAAGTTGCGCCACCTGGCCCAAACCCCGTCGAGGTCTTTACAAAATCCGCCCCGGCTTCCTGAGCGATTTGGCAGCTAATTTCTTTTTCTTCGTCCGTCAACAGCCCGGTTTCGAGAATCACTTTGCACAGCGCGCCGTGTGCATGGCTGGCTTCGACAACGCCACATATATCATGGCGCACCAGATCGTAATTATGTGACTTCAGCGCCCCGATCTGCTGTACCATGTCTATTTCAGTGGCCCCATTCGCTAACGCCTGCTCGGTTTCATAAGCTTTTACTTCGGGCAGCGTGGCTCCCAACGGAAAACCAATGACCGTACAAATTTTTATGTCGGGCAGGTCGTGCAGTAGTTCGGCACACGGTTTAACATAAACCGGGTTGACACATACCGAGGCAAAACAGAAGCGGCGCGCTTCGTCACACAGGCGAGCGATCTGCTCCCGGCTGGCTTCGGGTTTGAGCAAGGTATGGTCAATCAGGCGGGCAATGTCGGCCCCACTTAAGGTAATCACAGAAATTTTCCTCACTAATTCTTGTTATGTTAAGCAGCAAACGGCGGAATTATAACATGGGACGGCGGCAATGCACTTTAAAGAACCTTAAAAAAATAAAAAGAGCAGGTGGATACCTGCTCTTGCTCGCGTAAGCAAATGCTTTACCAGTTTACCCATGCAGGAAACAAGGGGATCAAACTGCCCCAACCCGCCTCACGCGGAAGCAAATGTTCCCAATCTCGATCATTGGGATAGTGCTGACCGGGATAAAGTTTGAGATATTGCGATGGTAGATGAGAAGAAGTTGGGAGAGGGTCTTTGGGGTCGTGCCAGGGTTCGTCCAAAATCCACATACCGTAAGTCCTGATTTTACGGTCGCTAATCGCCTTGCGCAGCCGTTCCCAGGCTCCGGCAGGGGGTTGGACCAGGGCATCTTCGACCAGGGTGTTACGAATCCAACTGTCTACAGTACGATCCGAAGCGGCTGGAGGCGGCGGACTCGACGTATAATAAAGACGTTTTAGAAATTTAGATATGCCCATGAGCAACCTCAGGCAGCCAGATCATATTCGGACCAAGCACCGCGCGCAGATTTTCACGCGCATAATATAACCGTGATTTCACGGTTCCGATGGGTAGATCAAGAACTTCGGCGATTTCCTGAAGACTTAAACTATTAAGATAGTATAAAACGATCACAACGCGCTGGTCAAGACTTAGCGCGCTAATCGCTTTGCGCACATTTTGGCGCAGTTCAGTTTCTTCAGTGACCTGGTCGGGGGCCTGCCGCATCGGGCTGGCCAGATGATCGCTGACGTTATCGATTGATGTGCGCCGGTTTTTGCCACGTGCCAGCCAGGTATAACTAAGATTTACCGTCACCCGGTATAACCAGGGCGCTAAGGGACGCTCAGCGTCAATACGTTGGGCGTTCGCGTAGACTTTCAGAAAACAGTCTTGCAAAATATCTTCGGCGGCTTCGGGATCACGAACGATGGCCAGCGCTGTGCGGTAAACACGCGCCCGGTAGCGTTCAAAGAGAATGCCCAACGAATCCAGATCAGCTTTCTGTAAACGGTTAATAAGTTCATTATCCGGCAGGGGGAGAGTAGTATCAGACATCAATGATGGCTCCTCAGGTCTTGTAAAAGATACTTCTTAAAGGTTGATAAGGTTCAAAAATTAGCTGTTATTTTCGCAAAACAGGAATGGAGTTCTATTCGCTCTCATGCCCTTCACCCGTTATAATGGTAGTGTTATAGGTTGTTGGAGAGGGTGAGTGGCGATAATGCCCACTCTGTCCTAAGATTATAGAGACTTATCTTAAATGCTCAAGCCCTGATGGGCCATGAGTTTAACTCCTGAAGGGTGCAGGGGGTGTTGAATGCAACTTTGCGCAAACTGTGGACATCAAAATCGAGCGGGCGTGGTCTTTTGTGAAAACTGCGGAGCCAGCCTGATCGGCAAACTGCCACTAGATACCAAATCGCTGGAAGCATCGTCCCAGGCCGAAAAAGAAAAAATGGGAATCAGTGCCAGTGTGCTGACGGATGTCAAAGTTCAGGGCGTGACTGTCTTTCGCGAAGGAGACACACTGCGGCTGGATATTGAAGGCAGCCCCGATCCGATTGCGTTCAAACCGAAGCCTGAAACGATCTTTGGCCGGCGCGATCCGGCTACTGGCGCTATGCCCGATGTTGACCTTACGCCTTTCGCTGGTTACCGGATGGGTGTCAGCCGTCGCCATGCGGCGATTCGGTTCAACGATGAAAGCGGGCTGGATCTGTGGGATTTGGGAAGCAGTAATGGTACGTTCTTAAACGGCCAGCGTTTGAGCGCTCACCGGCCCTACCGGCTGCACGATGGCGATGAATTACGCCTGGGGCAAATGATGGTGCGTGTCTATTTTGAGATTGCCCCCAAAACTGCTGAGATTTCTCCAGCGACAGCGGCTGACGAACCAGCCAAAGAACCGGTATCTCCGGTTGAGGCTGCATCATCAGAAGCTAAAGTCGATCCGGCGGCAGCGGCACAAGTTCCTGCTGCGCCCAGCGAGGCAAAACCCGAAGCTGCACCATCACTGGCGCCTGCCGCAGAGCCAGCGGAAATTAAATCTGCTGAGGTGTCGGAATCGGTGGGAACAATGGTGATGCACAGGAACAAAGTGAATGGCTTGCCTGCCAATCTGCCACCTGTTCCAGCCTCGCCCGAAACCGCAGCTCTACCCGACTCTGACGTAGCTCAGGCTAGTGCGCCCGCCCCGGCGGAAGCTGCCCCGGCTCAGCCAGTTAACACGCCGGAAAAACCGGAAGAACAAGAAAAACGCGACTGAGAAGATCAGTCGCGCGATCCGCTTCGTATAAACTTAAAACTGGGTGTGGCAGGCTGTATTTAGCTCCCCAGAATTTTGATTACATCGTTTCGCGCGCGGGATGCCGCGTAAAGAACCTGGCCCATCTTGGTATCTTTGGCAATCAGAACAGCCAGGGCTGCTCGTCCTGCCGGGTAGACGACCATCGTCCCGTCTTCCCCTTCCATCAACAGGCGTTCCAGTTCTCCTTGTGCCAGGCGACCTAACGTGCGTTCGGCCAACCCGATCAACGTGGCAGCCATTGCGGCTACCTGAGGGCTGCTGGTGGGATTTTCAGCGAAGTTGTCATCGTTGCCCGGCGGGTAGGATGAAACCAGCAAGCCATCAATGTTGACAATCACTGAGGCAATGATGCCGGGAACAGCCGAATGCAGAGTACGAAGAGTCCGTTCTAGGATTTCACTACGATATTCTCTTACCATAAGGCCACCATTTTCCACTGCACAAAAACCCACCTAAAAGTATAGCCGATCCCCGTTTGGAGGCAAACGGGGAATTAAGTCCGGTTGATTTTCCTAATCCTGCTTGAGCATAGGGATTTTTATCCCATGTCGCTGTGCCGCAGCAACAGCTTCAGGATAACCCGCATCAGCGTGTCTGACCACCCCCATACCAGGATCGGTGGTTAATACGCGCTCTAACCGGCGCGCGGCTTCGGGGGTTCCGTCTGCCACAATAACCTGCCCGGCGTGCTGGCTGTAACCGATGCCCACACCACCACCATGATGGAAACTTACCCAGGTGGCTCCCCCGACGGCGTTAATCAGCGCATTTAAGATCGCCCAATCTGAGATCGCGTCTGATCCATCTAACATACCTTCTGTTTCACGGTTCGGTGATGCTACTGATCCCGCGTCCAGGTGATCGCGGCCAATTACAATCGGCGCGCTGACTTCCCCCGAAGCGACCAGTTCGTTAAACGCCAGACCGGCTTTCGCGCGTTCTCCATAACCTAACCAGCAGATACGCGCCGGAAGTCCCTGGAACTCTACATCGCGCTGCGCCATCTTGATCCAGCGCGTAAGATGCTCATCCTGAGGGAACAATTCCAAAATGGCCTGATCGGTGCGATAAATATCTTTCGGATCGCCGGAAAGCGCTACCCAGCGGAATGGTCCTTTGCCTTCGCAAAATAAGGGGCGGATGTAGGCAGGCACAAAACCGGGGTAGTCAAACGCATTGGCGACTCCTTCGTTAAGGGCCTGCTGTCGCAAATTGTTGCCATAGTCAAACACAATGGCTCCCTGTGCCTGGAAATCGAGCATGGCCTGGCAGTGTGCCGCCATGGACTGTTTCGCCCGCCGTTGGTACTCTGCCGGGTCCGATTGGCGCAGTTGTACAGCCGCCTCAAATGACATGCCATGCGGCAGATAATAGAGGGGGTCGTGAGCCGAAGTCTGATCGGTGACAATATCTGGTATTATGCCGGACTGCACCAGCCGGGGGAAAATATCTGCTGCGTTGCCGAGCAGCCCAATCGACAGCGATTCTTGTTTTTCTTTGGCTGCCATTACCCGTTCGAGTGCTTCTTCCAGGTCGTCAACCACCTGATCCACATAACGCATTCGCAGGCGGCGCTCGGCCATAAAGGGATCAGCTTC